>JAFRFV010000158.1 GCA_017434185.1 Coriobacteriales bacterium | reverse complement strand
TCGCCGCTGAGAAGGCCGCTGCCGAGGCCGAGGCCGAGGCCGCTGCCGAAGCCGCTCCGCAGGAGTAGGACGTCGCCATCATGCGCATCCTGCTGCTCAACGGCCCCAACCTGAACCTCCTGGGCGAGCGTGAGCCGGACATCTACGGGCGTTGCAGCCTGGCGGATGTCGAGGCCATGGTGCTGGAGCACGCCACGCAGGCCGGTGTCGAGTTGGACTGCTTCCAGAGCAACCACGAGGGTGCGCTCATCGATCGATTGCAAGAAGCACGCAACGTGTGCGCTGGGGTCATCTACAACCCCGGCGCACACGCGCATTATTCCTATGCCCTGCGCGATGCCGTCGCGAGCATCCACATCCCCGTGGTGGAGGTGCATATCTCGGACGTGCATGCTCGTGAGGACTTCCGCCAGAAGCTGGTGATAGCACCGGTCTGCGCAGGGCTCATCTGCGGTCATGGAGTGCAGGGCTACCTGGAGGCCTTCGACCTGCTGATGGACATCATCGGGAGGCAGTGATGCCCGTTCCACTCGAGAGCCTGCGCGCGAAGATGGCCGAGCTCGGACTGGATGCCATGATGCTGCGCCACAATGCCAGCATCCGTTGGCTCACCGGCTTCACGGGCGTTTTCGATTCCGAAGAGGCGCATACCGCCATCGTCACCCGTGATGAGGCGCTTATCCACACCGATTCCCGCTATGCGACGGCCTTCGAGGCATGCGCCCAGGGCGGCCCTTGGAGCATCGTGATGGGGGATGAGCCCTGCTTCGATGCGGGATGGCGCGTGGGCATCGAGGATGATATCAGCCTGCGTGAGTATCGCCACCTGTGCGAGCGCCTGGGGGATGCCGTCGAACTGGTGGAGACACGCGACCTGATCCTGGGTCTGCGCGAGGTCAAGACGCAGTGTGAGCTCGAGCTCATCCGCGCCGCCTGTCGCATCACGGATGCCACGTTCGAGCACATGTGCGCTTGGCTGCGCCCCGGCGTGACGGAGCGTCAGGCCGCGCTCGAACTCGAGCGCTTCATGAACGAGGCGGGCAGCCAGATGCCCTCGTTCGCAACCATCGTCTGCGCCGGCGCCAACGCCGCTTCGCCGCATCACATCCCCAACGACACTGTCATCGAGAAGGGCGACCTGGTGCTCATGGACTTCGGCGCCGTGGTGGATGACTACCATGCCGACATGACCCGCGTGGTGGCGATGGGGCAGCCCAGCGAGCACCAGCAGCATATCTACGACATCGTGCGCCAGGCCAACGAGGTGGTGCAGGCGTATCTGGCACCCGGCGTGACGGGCATCGAAGCGCATCAGCTGGCCGCGAGCATCATCGCCACCGAGGGCTATGGCGAGTATTTCGGGCATGGGCTGGGCCACGGTGTGGGCTTGCAGATCCACGAGAGCCCCAACCTGAACACGCGCAACGGCCGTGAACTCGTGCCGGGCAACGTGGTGACCGTCGAGCCGGGCATCTACCTGCCGGGAGACCTGGGCGTGCGCTTGGAGGACATGGGCGTCATCACTGCTGGCGGTTTCGAATCCTTCTACACGAGCACCCACGAGCTCGTGGTCATCGACTGCTAGGAGTCAAGAGGGGATGGACGGGATGGAAGAGTACGTTTGGTATGCCTGCTACGGATCGAATCTGCGCGCAGCACGATTCGGTATCTACATCAGTGGGGGTTCGATCGAGGTCAACGGTCACACGGTGACGGAGACGGGATGCCGCGACACGACGCCTCCGCGGGAATCAGTGATCACCAGGATCCCGTACCGCCTGTTCTTCGCCGGGCGCTTCGCCAAGTGGGAGGATAAGAGCGCCGCGTTCCTGGATACCACGTACAAGGACCACAACCTGCAGACGATATGCCGGATGTACCTGATCACACGTGAACAGTTCACGGACGTGGTCGCTCAGGAGAACGGCGGCGTCGCACCCGCTCACTTCGAGATGGCGGATCTGAAGGAGAAGGGATACATCGACCTGTATCCACAGCTTCCCTATGGGCGCCTGGTCTTCGTGGATGAGCGCGACGGCGTTCCAATCCTCACTTTCACCTGTCCGGATGGCTGGCCGGGTATCACCGAGGGCCGTGAGAGGCCCAGCGAGCCCTATGTCGAGGTGATCCGCTCGGGTCTGTGCGAGTGCGGCTACTCCCGCATCGATGCGACCCTGTATCTGGAAGCGCGCATGCCCAGTGAGGATGATCTGAGGGTCGTCTCCACTGGTGAGCGACATCGCAAGCATGCCGGTGAGGACTATGTGGTGGGCATGAGCAGCGCGACCAAGCAGAAGTACGGCATCGGCAGCGTCGCCGTGGTCAAGTTCCTGGTGGAGAACGAATGCAAGGCAGGCGACCTGGAGTGGAGGACGCTCACGGCTTGTGGGAAGACGGTCATCGATGACAGCCTTCCGGAGAACACGGTCGCGGTCGACCAGACGCTGCGCAACGCGATCGGTCTCCCGTACCGCTCGACCTTGGGACAGTCCGTGCGTCTGGCCGCGCTCGAGCGGAGCGCGAAGCAGGCGATCGGTGACCTGCTGCGACCCGGTCAGCGCCTCATGATGCGCGTGAACATGGCAGCGCCTCTGGACATGGAGAAGAGCGTCTGCAGGGTCTCCCAGGATGCGCTCAAGGTGATGCGTGCTCAAGAGGGAGAGCATGTCTGGATCGAGCGCTGTGTGCCGATCATGCCCGCGCAGACGGAACAGGGTGCCGACCCTGCGCAGGAAGCAGGGGACGCGCGCGAGCTCGAGGAATGGACCAGCTGTGCGAGCTACCGTCTGCAGGACGTCCACATACGTGCGTACTGCATGGACGACAAGACCGAGGAATCCATCGCGGTTGGCAGGGAGAAGTCGGAGGAGGACGAGACCTCCTTCCGCGGACTGTATCCGGATTCCGAGACGATCCTGAAGCTGGAGAACGACCTCGAGACGATCCGCCTGGACAGGTACTACCGTGACCTGCTGGGGGCGGACGTGTTGGATACCGTGAAGGTCAAGCGTCGCCTGAGCGACAGGTTGGGCAGCGAGGCGATCGACTTCGGTCTGGTCTTCGTGCTCACCATCTTCGCCGCTATCATGGCGCTGAACCAGGACAACATGGCCATCCTTCCCATCTCACTCGTCATCTCCGCGGTCGCCGCGATCGTCCTCACGTTGATCAAATCCAAATAGCGGATGGAGCTTGGTCCGACAGTTGGCCCAACCCACAGGAATCACATCCCCAGAGCATCCTCGCGCCTGTTATGATGGACGCGACAACAAGCGCGCGTCCAGCCGTCCATGACATCAGAACAGGGGGATAAGCACGATGGCCAAGTCCGATATCGAAATCGCCCAGGAAACCACGATGAGCCACATCCTGGAGGTCGCGAAGACCGCTGGGATCGACGAGCGCTTCATCGAGCAATACGGCAACTACAAGGCCAAGGTCGATCTGAGTATCGTCGAGGCCCTCAAGGACCGTCCCGATGCCAAGCTCATCCTGGTGACCGCCATCACCCCCACTCCCGCAGGCGAGGGCAAGACCACCACGACCGTGGGTCTGGGCGATGGCCTGCGCAAGATCGGCAAGAAGAGCATCATCTGCCTGCGTGAACCTTCGCTGGGCCCCGTCTTCGGCGTCAAGGGCGGTGCTGCCGGCGGTGGCTACGCCCAGGTCGTGCCCATGGAGGACATCAACCTGCACTTTACCGGCGACTTCCACGCCATCGGTGCCGCCAACAACCTGCTCGCCGCCATGGTGGACAACCACATCCAGCAGGGTAACGAGCTGGGCATCGACCCCAAGAAGATCACTTGGAAGCGTGCGGTGGATATGAACGACCGCCAGCTGCGCAAGATCGTCGACGGTCTGGGCGGCGAGAAGCAGGGCGTGCCCCGCGAGGACGGCTTCGACATCACCGTCGCCAGCGAGATCATGGCCATCTTCTGCCTGGCCACCTCCATCGCTGATCTGAAGGAGCGTCTGGCGCGCATCATCGTGGGCTACACCTATGACGGCAAGCCCGTGACCGCCGCGGACCTGAAGGCCCAGGGCGCCATGGCCGCTCTTCTGAAGGACGCCCTCAAACCCAACCTGGTGCAGACC
>JAFRFV010000157.1 GCA_017434185.1 Coriobacteriales bacterium | reverse complement strand
TTGGCGCTCTGAACGCCGGCCAGCTTGGAGATGCGGTCCTCGATCTTGGCGGCGCAGTTGGCGCAGCAGAGGTTCTCGAGCTTGTAGACCTTACGCATGGTGATACCTTCCTTCTTGCGAACCGCGCATTACTCGCAGATGTGGTTCATGCCCTGGGACAGGATGGTGTAGACATGGTCGTCGGCCAGGGAGTAGATGACGTTCTTGCCGTCGCGGGTGAATCGCACCAGGTGGGCCTGCTTGAGCACGCGCAGCTGGTGGGAGACGGCACTCTGGCTGGCGCCCACGGCCTGGGCGATGTGCGCTACGCACAGGCTCTTGCCCATCAGGGCGTAGAGCACCTTGATGCGGGTGGTGTCGGCGAAGACCTTGAACAGGTCCGCGAGGTCGTAGAGCAGCTCCTCCTCCGGCATGCCCTCCAGCAGGACGGCTTCGCTCTCGTCCGCGTCGCAATGCACGATGGCCTGGATATCTTCCATCTTTGTGCCTTCCTTCTCGTCTCGATGCATGAACATATGAACGACTGTTCATACGTATAGGCAGGGGATAGGCCCTGTCAAGAGGGGAGAAGTAAGAAGTGTGAATGGCGCCTTCGCGCAGGTGACGTGCTATTCGCTCCATTCGAGCCAGATGCGCACGGTGATGTCACCGCTGCCCATGGCATCCGCGATCTCCTGGGCGGAGGAGTTCTCGATGTGCGCGAGCAAGCTGTAGTCCCAGCTGTTGGAACCGTAGAAGATGCAGATCTGGTTGCCGTTGTAGAGCACGATATCACCGGGCACCGTGGTCATCTGCACATCGTTGCGGGGGAGCGACCAGGGAAGCGCGCCGGTCATCTCGAATCCGCCGTACTGGTGCAACGTCACTTCGAGCGGCTGCGAATCGAGCTTCTGCAGGAACGCCTCACCGCTCTCGTCGTGGGTCGGAGTGGCATGGAACTGCTTGCCGTTGATTTCGACGACCATCGTTGCTTTGGGGTGCGGGGGATCCGGCTCGGGCGCGGGATCGGCGGCCGGTGCCGGTGTGGGTGCCGGTGTGGGCTCAGCTGTCTGCGTGGTGTTAGCGGCAGGGGAGGGCGCGACCGTCGCGTTGTCGCTCGCGGGAGCGGGCGTGGGTGCGGGATCCGTGCGGCAGCCGACGAGCGTGAAGGCCACGGCCGCCAGAACGATCACGGCCAACAGGATGGGCAGCGCTGCGCTTATCCTCATGATCCTCCTCCGTTCTATTTGACGGTCGATGCGTGCTTCCATACGCATCATACTCCATCCACCGGCTGCGTTTCATGCCGTTCGACCGTGACGTGGCGTATAGGTTCGCATTACAATGCGCATATCGTGTGCCGCGGGTCGGCACACGTCGCGACCCGCGGGAGGAATGATGGACGACAAGCAGGGAATCCAGGACAAGAAGGTGCTTTCCACCAGGCAGCGCATCTTCGAGATCATCGAGCCCGCCCATAACGACGAGAGGTTCTCGAAAGCCTACGACATCTTCCAGATGTCCGTGATCATCCTGAGCCTGGTGCCGCTGGTCTTCAAGGAGACCACCCAGCCCATGGTCATCCTGGAATACATCGCCACCGCCATCTTCCTGGTGGATTATGTGCTGCGCTGGCTCACAGCGGACTTCCGCTTTGGCGAGACGGGCGCCAAGCCGTTCCTGCGCTATCCCTTCAGCTTCATGGCCATCATCGACATCCTGTCCATCCTGCCCACCTTCGCGCTCCTGAACGAGAGCGCTCGTGTGTTCAGGGTGGTGCGTCTGCTGCGCATCGTGCGCGTGTTCAAGATCTTCCGCTATTCCAACACGACGCGCATGATCAGCAAGGTGCTGCGCGAATCCAGAAGAGCGCTGCTGGCGGTTGGTGGCCTGGCCGTGGTCTACATCCTGATCTCCGCGCTCATAGTCTTCAACGTGGAGCCTGAGACCTTCGACAACTTCTTCCAAGCCATCTACTGGGCAACCGTGAGTCTCACCACCGTTGGTTATGGCGACTTCTACCCCCACACCACCATCGGGCAGGCCATCACCATGATCTCCTCCATATTCGGCATCGCCGTCGTGGCGCTGCCCGCCGGTATCATCACCGCCGGGTACATGACCGCCCTCGACGAGCGCCGCAAGGACGAACTCCAGGAACTCCAGGACCTCCGCGACATCCACGTCGCTCTGACCGATGCGAACCAGTCGGATGCCAGCCTGGAGGAGGCGGTCCAAGCGGTCCAGGATGCCTGGGACACCCGCGATTCCAACATGGACGGATACTGGGATTGGGACTAGCCATCACCATCGTATCGAAAGGAACGACATCATGATGAACCGCATGAAGGCACTGGTGGCAGTTGCGTTCGCCCTCGCGCTGGGAACCGTTCTCCTGACCGCGTGTGGCGGCAAGGTCGAGCCCGAGCCCGCACCCGCACCCGTCGATGTGGCCGGCTTCAAGACCCTGGGTGATGTCATGACCGCTGCTCCCCAGGACAACACCGTGACCTGGGATGAGAGCAAGCTCGTCTTCGTTGGGAGGACCCCCGACGGAGGCCTCATCTACGCCACCGCCGCGGTCAGCCCCGATGTCAACGACCGGATCGAGGCCCTCGATTTCTTCGCCGATGACTACGACGAGCAGAGAGATGCCATCCTGGCCACCCTTCCCCTCACGAGCGTCCAGGACCTGAGCGCCAACATCCCCAGCCAGGACGAACTCGACAAGCTGATCGGCAAGACCGGCAAGGACCTGCTTGATGACGGTTACCTCTTCATGGGCTACAGCATGTGGGGTGGCACCGAGACCGCTGTCTACATGGATAAGGGCGACTACCGCTTCCTCGTCGTCTTCGACGGCACTGTCGCCGATGCCGACGATGCCGATGGAGGCGCTGCCATCAAGGACATGAAGGTGCTGGAGCTGCGCTTCATGGGCGCTTCCGCACAACTCACGGACAGCCTGTAACAGGAGGCGACCAGCAGCATGCCCGATCCCACGACCGGCAACCGCGCTCCCGAGCTCTTCGAGTTCGATGCCAGCACCCGCGATTACCTGCGGGAAGGCCTTGCTGCCCAGGATCGGCTCCTCTCGCCCTATGCCACCCGCAACGCCGATGTCGTGCGCAAGCACGAACGCGCTTATCCCCGCTTCGATGCGGCCCCTGATCGCTATCTCATCCGTCCGCCCTTCCTGGTGGACGTGGAGAAGATCCTGCACAACCCCTTCTTCACGCGCAACGCCGACAAGACCCAGGTCTTCAGCCTGTGCAAGAACGACGACATCACCCGTCGCTCCTACCACCTGCAGCTGGTGAGTCAGATCGCCCGGCGCATCGGCCGTGCCCTGCGGCTCAACCTCGACCTGATCGAGGCCATCGCGCTGGGTCACGACGCGGGGCATACGCCCTTCGGCCATCGTGGCGAGTACATGCTCAACAAGCTCTACTTCGAGCACACGCAGCGCTACTTCAACCACAACGTGCACAGCGTGCGCATCCTGAAGGACATCGCCTACTGCAATCTCACGCTGCAGACCTACGATGGCATGATCTGCCACTGCGGCGAGCGCGCCTTCCGCGAGTACGTGCCCAATCGTGACATGCGCACGTTCGAGCAGCTCGAGGCCATGGTCGAGCGCTGCTACGTGGACCAGGAGTACATCGGCACGCTGCGGCCCGCCACGCTCGAGGGCTGCGTCGTGCGCATCAGCGACATCCTGGCCTACATCGGCAAGGACCGCCAGGACCTGGCGCATATCGACGGAGGTGCCGCCGCGGTCGCCAGCTACGGTTTCGAGGAGCGCAGCGGCGTGCTGGGCTCCAAGAACATCGAGATCGTCGACCGCGCTTGCAACAACATCATCAAGTGCAGCATCGAGAAGCCCTACCTCGCCATGGACGATGCCGTGGCGGCCGATCTGGAGCGCCTGCGCAAGGAGAACGGCGAGTTCATCTACTACTCGCATGAGGCCATGGCCGTGCTCGACGAGGTCATCTGGCCCATGATGCAGCAGATGTTCGAGCGCCTGCTGCAGGACTACGCGTCCGGCGACCCGCAGGCGCCCATCTACCGCCACTTCGTCTGCGCCGACCAGCTGCGCGGCCACTTCGAGGGCGTCGACCCCGCCACCGTGGTCTGCGACTACATCGCCAGCATGACCGACGACTACTTCATCGAGCTGTTCCGCTACCTCTTCCCCGACGATAGCAAGTCGCTGCTGCCCCTGTACCGCGGCTACTTCGACTGAGCAGGAGGCAACACGATGAAGGACATCCCCAACATCCCCTTCCCGCTGGACGACCTGGTGATCGTGACCGGGCACTACGGCACCGGCAAGACCAACTTCAGCATCAACCTGGCCATGGACGCCGCCGCCGCGGGCATGCAGGTCACGGTCATCGATCTGGACATCGTGAACCCGTATTTCCGCAGCTCGGACTACGTGGACCTGCTGCAGGGCGCCGGCATCGAGGTCGTGGGTCCCAACTTCGCGCGCACCACGCTGGACACGCCGTCGCTTTCCGGCCGCGTCTATGCTGTGCTCCAGGATCTCGCGCTGCGTGCTGCCGATGCGGGGGATAAGCGCCTGGTGATCATCGACGTGGGCGGCGACGATGCTGGGGCGACCGCACTGGGCCGCTTCGCGTGGCATATCGAGCAATGCCGCTCTTATCAGATGCTGTACGTGGTGAACGCGTACCGCAACATGACCCAGACTGCCGAGGAGGCGGTGAGCCTGCTTGGTGAGATCGAGGCTGCCTCGCATCTGCATGCCAGTGCCGTGATCAACAACTCGCATCTGCAAGGGGAGACCACCTGGGAGACGATCGAGGCCGGCATGCCCTTCGCGCAGCGCGCCGCCGCGGAGCTGGGCCTGCCGCTGCTCGCCACGACGGTGCCCGACAGCCTCCCCTGCGGCCCCGACGGCGTACCCCTTTATTGCGTGCGGCGCTACGTGCTGACCCCGTGGGAGGACTGACCCGCAACCGACGGTTCGGGGTGCCTACCCGCTGCGCTTATCACATTGCAAATCCACTACCAAGCTGAATAATCAGTTTGGTGGTACCACCAAACTGATTATTTGGATAAGCGCACGAAAACAGGCCGATATGTGGTCACAGAATCCACTGCCAAACTGAATATTCAGATCGGTGGTACCACCAGACTGAATATTCAGCTTGGTGGTACTTCGGTGGGGGTACTCCAAAGCTGGGAATCCGATCCGGCAGAACTCCCA
>JAFRFV010000156.1 GCA_017434185.1 Coriobacteriales bacterium | reverse complement strand
CGGGAGGCGGCGGGCATGATGAAGCCGCCGGTCGCATCAGTGGACGGCAGCGAATCGATGATACTGGAGCGCGCCCCCGCCTTCTGCGCATCAGGTGTGGTATCGAGCGCAGGGGAAGGGGTTTGCACGGAACGGTCTTCTAGTGCAAGCCCCTTCCCCGAGAGCTCGCTGCCGGAACTGGTCGCAGCCCCAGCAACGGTACGGGTGGTGGCGGCGTCGGTGGCGGGCACGACACCCTTGAGGAAGTTGCCCAGCGCGAGCTTCATCTGGGCGGCGCTGGCATAGCGTTCCGCGGGACTCTTGGCCATGGCCTTCATGACGATGCCCTCGAGCGTGGGGCTCACACTGGAATCCAGGCGGGCCAGGCTCAGCGGCGGATCGTAGAGCTGGTGGGTGGCGATGGCGAGCGCGTCGCCCTCGAAGGGCAGACGGCCGGCGATGGCCTCATAGAGCACCACGCCCAGCGAGTAGATGTCACTCGCCGCGGTGGGAGCCTTGCCTGCGATCTGCTCGGGGGAGAGGTACTCGGGCGAGAGCATGGGATTCACATCGTGGGAGAGGTCGATGCCCTCGGGACGCGGGACTCCGAAGTCGCTCACCTTCACGGTGCCATCGGGGCGCACGATGATGTTGTTGCTCGAGATACCGCCGTGCACCAGGCCGGCATCATGGGCAGCCTGCAGCGCATCGCACACGCGCAGGCCGATCTTGGCCGCGCGGCGCTGACCGATGGAGCCACGCTGCTTGATGGCCATCTTGACGTCGGCACCCTCGACGAACTCCATCACCTGGTAGAACAGGCCCTGCTCCTGACCGTAGTCGTAGATGTTCACGACGCTGGGATTGGACAGGCTCGACGCGACGCTGCAGTACTGCTTGAAACGCGCGGTGAAGTCGCGGCTCTGGGTATAGCGCGGCGCCAGGATCTTGATCGCGACGTCGCGGCTCAGCACGTCGTCGAATGCCTTGTAGACGGCGGAGCGGTTGTTACCACCGGTCTTCTCGACCAGGTGATAGCGATTTGCGAATACCTTACCGTTACTCATGGGTTCCATTCTCCTGTGGGTCGGGGTTATCGGGCGGGGTGTCGTTGCCGGGTTCGGGGTTGACGGGTGGGTCCGGGGTCGTCGGCTCGACCTTCTTCATTATGGTCACGGAAACGGTGCCGCCTTCATCGATCTTGGAGCCCCCGGACGGATCCTGGCTCACGACAAGGTTGCTGCCGCTTTCGCTCTCCTCGTAGTTGATGCTCAGCTTGAAGCCGTTGGCGTCGGCCGTCGCCTGCGCCTCGGCCTCGCTCTTGCCCACCAAGCTGGGCACGGTGATCTGCTTCTTGGGCTCGGGACCCTTCGAGACCACCAGGTTGATGGCGCTGCCTTCGGGCAGCGTGCTTCCGTCAGCCGGATCCTGGCTCATCACGAGTCCGGCCTCGACGCTGCTGCTGTAGCTCTCACTTATGTTCACCACGAAGCCAAGTCCCTGCAGCTGGGTCTGCGCGGCGGACTGGGAAAGCCCCGTCACCTTGGGCACTCCCACCTGCTTGGTGCCCAACGACACCGTGTAGCTCACGCTGCTGCCCTTGGCCACCATGCTGCCGGCAACGGGGCTCTGGCGGAAGATGGTGCCGGGTATGGAGCTGCTGTCGTTCTCGGAACGCGAAACGCCGCTCGACAGGCCCACCTCGGTCAGGATACGCTGCGCTTCCTCGGGTGTCTTGCCGCTCAGGTCGGGCACCTTTACCTTGGGTGCCTCCGCGGGGCCGCTCGAGATGACGATGCTCACGCGGCTGCCCTTGACGGCCTTCTCGTGCGCGTCGGGCTTCTGGCTCACCACGTTGCCCACGGTGACCTGCTCGTCGCTCTGCGCGGTCACCTCGCCAAGGACGAAACCCTCCTCGGTGAGCACACGCTCCGCGGCCTGCTGCGACATACCCGTCACATTGGGCACTTCGATACCCGCGCCGATTCCTTTGAGGATAAGGACGACGGCGATGATGGCAACAAGCGCCAAGCCGCCGATGACGGCGGCCACGACCGGCCACCTGGGACCCCTGTCCATCTCCTGGTCGCGCTGGTAGCCGCCGGTGTTGCCGCTCACACCCACGCGGCGCACGGCATTGGCGTTCTTGCTCGTGGGGCGGCGGCTGGTGTCCAAAACGGCGGTCTTATCCACATAGGCGCCGCCACGGCCCGTACCTCGGCCCACGGGGCCCGTCATGCCTGCCGCACCGCCAGCGCCCGCGGAACCGACCGCGGTCATGCCGGCTGAAGTGGCGGTGTTGATACCGGAAGCGGTGCCGCTGACCCCTGCCACCACGGAGCCCACCAGACCGGCGGCGCGCGCCGGGATGTTGACCGGGCGGCCGGCCAGGTAGTTGTTCAGGGCGTTGCGCATGGCGATCGCGCTGACGAAGCGGTCCTTGGGGTCCTTCTGCATGGCGCACAGGATGATGGCCTCGAGTTCCGGGTCGATGTTGGGGTTGAGCACATGCGGCGGCACCGGCTGCTCGCTCACCTGCTTCAATGCGACAGCCACCGCGTCGGGCGCGTCGAAGGGCAGCTTGCCGGTGGTCGCTTCGTAGAGCACGATGCCCAGCGAGTACAGGTCGCTGGCGGGCGTGAGCTTCTTGCCCTGCGCCTGCTCCGGGCTCACGTAGTGGGCGGTGCCCAGCACGCTGCTGGTCTGGGTGAGTTCGCTGTTGCCGGCGCGTGCGATGCCGAAGTCCATGACCTTGGCGTTGCCGTCGGGCTGGACCATGATGTTATGCGGCTTGATGTCGCGATGGATGATGTCGTAGCTGTGTGCCACCGCCAGTGCGCTGCAGACCTGCGAACCTATTTCGGCGGCCTTCTGGGCGTTGATGGCTCCGCGCTGCAGGATGGCGGTCTTGAGGTTGATGCCACGCACGTACTCCATGACGATGAAGTAGGTGTTGTCGTCCTGACCCCAGTCGTAGACGTTCACGATGTAGGGACTGGACAGGTTCGCCGCCGCCTTGGCCTCCTGACGGAAGCGCGCGGCGAAGGTGGGATCACTTGCGAACTGCGGCAGCATGATCTTGACCGCGACAACGCGGCCCAGGGTCTCATCCTGGGCTTTGAAGACCTCGGCCATGCCGCCGCTGCCGATCTTCTCCGTTATGCGGTACCGTCCCGCGAGTACTCGACCCAACACCTGACTACCTCCTACTATGCTCACGCGAGTGCAGCTTCGCAAGAGCACTCGTGTATTCTAACGCACTTCACGCCGCTCAGGAGATGACACCCTGAGCCTTCAATGAAGCTTCCAGAACATCTCCAGCAATGGGCGCCGCCGTACCCGCGCCCGTACCACCCTGCTCCACGATCACGGCCACGACGACGGTGGGGTTCTCCGCCGGCGCCATGCCCACGAACCATGCATCATCAACCGGCTTGCCCGTCTGCGCGGTGCCGGTCTTGCCTGCCACGTTCACACCGGGCACGCGTGCGCCGGCGCCGGAACCATCCTTGATGGACTGCGCCATGATGGCGCGCTCCGTGGCGGCGGTATCGGCGCTCATAGCCACGGTGAGTTGCCGCGGGCTGGTCGTACGCACGATGCTGCCGTCGTTGGCGATGACCTTATCCACCAGATAGGGATCCATGATCACACCGTCGTTGGCCACGGCGCAGCCCACCAGCGCCATCTGCATGACGCTCACCTGCGGACCGGCGGGGCTCTCGTGCTCGCCCACGGGCTGGCCCACGCCGAACCACGCCGTCTCCCACTGCGTCATCTCGCTGGCCTTGGGCACGAGCGACGGCGTGACCTCGAAGTCCTGACCAAAGGGCGTCCCTATGCCGAAGCGCCCGCAGGCGCGCAGCAGCTCCGCGGCACCCAGCTGGTCGCTGATCTGCGCGAACACGGTGTTGGAGCTGTAGGTCATGGCGCGCGCCACGGTGACGGTGCCGTGGTCCTCGTTGCCGTAGTTGGTGATGCTCCCGCCGCCGATCTCGATGCTGGCGGGCGATTCGTACAGGGAATCCGGCTTGACCAAGCCGGATTCCAATGCGGCGGATAAGGTCAGCATCTTGAAAGTGGAACCCGGGGCGTAGAGGGCCTGCGTGGCGCGGTTGTACAGCGAGCTCGTGCCGTCGTCGCCCTCAAGGATCGCCGCTATGTTGGCGGGGTCGTAACCGGGCGTGCTCGCCATGGCCAGGATGCGGCCGGTGCGCGGGTCGATGGCCACCACGGCGCCGGTCTTGCCCGCGAGCGCGTCCTGCGCCACCTGCTGCACGCTGGCATCCAGGGTGAGCATGACGTCGTTGCCGGGGGTGCCGCCGCTCGCCATGCGTCCGATCGCCTGGCTCCAACTGCTCGTGCCGGTCTTGCCCGCGAGTTCGCTGTTCTCGTG
>JAFRFV010000155.1 GCA_017434185.1 Coriobacteriales bacterium | reverse complement strand
TCGAAGACGATGCTCTTGGCGAAGTTGCTCTCAAGGGTATTGCGTACATAGCCTATGGGAAGTTGATCCAGGCGGCTGGAGAGTTTCAAGCGCATGCAGATGAAGCGACGTCCCTCACTCGACTTCTGCAGCACGTCGCGCGCGAGGGAGTCGAGCGGGCGTTCCTCGACCAGGTCCTGGAGCGCCTGACGCAATGAGCCCAAACCGTCGGGAGCGCTGCTCGCGAGCCCGCGCATCGCACGATGCACGCGCTGGGCCAGCCAGGACACAAGGGGTTTGTCGCTGGGACGGTAGGTTCGCTGCAGGTAGCGCACGGTCAGGCAACCACGGTATTCGCTACCGTCGAAGATGTTCTGGTTCAACGTCGTCTGGTCGAGCAGGCTCAGAACGAGTGGCTCACGCTCATCCATGGATAGGTCGTGGAACTCGAGGAACTGGTCGACGGCATCCAGCTTGAGTGAGGCGCCGCCCCGTTCCTCGAACGAGAGTCCCTCCTCCAGTTCGACGGCCATGCGGGAGGCACCCAACATGCGGAAGTCCGCGTCGATGGCGAACAGGGGGTTGCAGAAGATGTCCTCGCTGCGGGTGAGTATGCGCGAGATGTCGCCGTCGCGCTCGATGATGCGGTTGATGTCGTCCTCCCAAGCGTCGAAGCGATCGTAGATGCGCTGCAGCGTGTTGAAGGTCGTGAAGAAGTCGGCGCTATCGGAAAGCTCGATCACGCAGCAGCGGTCACGATAGCGCGCGAGCCGCGGGGAATCCCCTATGCATACGATCACTGCCCCGCGTTCCGCATGGGCGCGCTGGGGGATGCGGCCGGCATCGAGCAGGTACAGATGCCCGCGCTTGAAGGGCTTATCCCCTGATTCCAGGAGTTCGGGGCGGCCCAAACCCAGTTCGAGCTCCTTGGGTCCCGTCATCCGTGCGGAGAGTGATTCGGGCAGGTTGTCGAAGACGATGTCGGCGCTCAGCTTCATGACGTGCTCCTTCGTGCGGTTTGTGTGCAGCTCCCACTGGGGAGAGTATACGTCACCCCACGATATGTAGGGGCATCATCCTGTAATCAACATCACTATTTCGTCTGTTTCGTGGGTGATTCTCCTGACAGACTGGGGGAGCGTTTGTGACCGCAGAAGAGAGGAGAGACCATGGCGTTGCTCGAGCGCGTGGACACCCACCCCGGTGTCCAGACGGTTTTCGGCAAGATCATCCCCCAGAAGGAAGCCTACAGTTACTGTTTGCGCACCATCGCGGCGTTTTCCGCGAACATCTTCCAGGTGATGCGTATCCTGAACGATGACTGGGAGGATCGCACCGAGCAGATCACCCAGATCGCCAACATGATGAACTGCGCTGCCTGTGCTGGCGGCGAAGATGAGCTCTTCCAGTACCTGGATGCCTTCTACGATGAGTGGAACATCCCTGAGCTCGTGAAGCGCGCAGCCTGGATCGGTGCCATCTGGGGCGACTACGGCGATGAGGCGGAGGATATGGCTGGCCGCGTCATCCAGTTCACCGAGGATCGCGTGGAGAAGGAACTCGATACCTGCCCCTGGGACATCGTGGGCAGCGAGATGTGCAACATGACCACCGGCATGTTCACCGCCAACTTCGATATCGCCTCCGGCGGCGAGCACGGCGAGATCACCAACGATGTCGTCTTGAACATGTGCGAGGCCCGTGGTTGCGGCAACCCCCACTGCCGCGTGGTAGCCGAGCGCCGCGACCGCTTCGGTTTGGAGAAGCAGGGCTGGTTGGACCATCGTGGTCAGGCGGTCATGCCCGTGCACGATACCCCGCCCGAGCGTCGCGTCAAGCATGCCCAGGGTCTGCGCAATGGCCAGTACACCAACGCCTTCGGCGAGGAGAACAGCCTGGATTGGCAGTACAACTGGGTCGCCCAGATGGGTTGGGTCTGGTCCTGCAGCTTCCCGCTCATCGCCATCCGCGACATGGCGGATGACGATGACGAGTTCGAGCGTCTCCTGAAGATCGTCTTCGCCACCGCCGGCAAGAACTCCTTCATCGACCCCTTCGCGCGTGAGGGCCTGCGTGCATGGCTGGACATCCCCCGCTCCATCGGCGACAACGACCCGCGTGTCATGGGCGCCTACATCCAGGCGATCCTGGGCTGCCAGCTCGTGCCCCACGAGTTCGAGGCCTTCGATGCGGACGGTGTCGAGATCCGCGTCAAGCAGGAGGACTTCACCGGTCGCTTCGAGATGGCTCCGCTCGACGAGATCACGCTGGGCTACGAGGCGCAATGGAACGGCGCGTGCCACACGCTCGTCTCGCCCGAATGGTCCGTGTGGATCGAAGAGGACGACGAGGATTTCATCATCAACGTCGGTCGCAGGATCGACGATCGCGCTCTGTAGGAAGGGGGAGCCATGCTGTTCAAAGAAGATGCAGTCGCCCGTGCGGAAGCGAACGCCGTTCGCAACAACGCCGCCTGGTACCGCTGGACGCACGACCTCGTGCAGGTGAGCGGTCCCGATGCCGAGGCCTTCCTCGATCTGATGCTCGTCAACACGATTGCCGGCTTGCCCGTGGGTCGTGGCAAGTACACCACGATGCTCGACGAGGATGGCGGCATCATCGACGACCTGGTGGTCCTGCGTAGGACGGCGGATGTCTGGTGGCTGTCCACGCTCTATGGTCCCCATGCTGTGCGCTGGTTCGATGCCCACAAAGCCGCTTTCGACGTCGACTATCGCGACATCACCCAGCAGGTCGACATGTATGCCGTGCAGGGTCCCAACTCCGCCAAGGTGATGAACGCGCTGCTGCCCGCTCCGGTGGATGGACTCAAGCGCTTCCAGATCATCGAGACCTCGATCGGTGGTATCGCCGTGAGCGTTGACCGCGGGGGCTTCACCGGTGAGTTGGGTTTCGAGGTCTACTGCGCCCGCGAGGATTCCGCTGCTGTCGCCCAAGCGATCGAGCAGGCCGCGGCCACCTTCGATGCGCCCCGCCTCAAGACGCTCGAGGTCTATGTACGCTCCCTGCCCATGGAGAAGGGCATGGCGCTGCGTCAGGACTACAAGGGTCTCACGCCCTTCGAAGCCAATCTGGGCTGGAGCGTCCACATGGACAAGGACTTCATAGGCAAGGCGGCTCTCGAGCGTGCTCTTGCGGAAGGTCCCAAGCGCGCATTCGTGGGCGTGGAGATCGAGCGCGAGAGCTATGAGGACATCGCCCAGAACGAGATCGTGCGCAAGCGCGGCGTGCCCGTGGGTATCTGCCGTCAGATGATCTACGGGTACACAGTGGATAAGAACATAGGCTTCGCGATCGTCGATGCCAAGAAGGTCCCGCTCGGAACGCGCGTGACCATCGGTCCCAACGATTCACCTGCCATCATCGTCGAACCCAAGTGGTGTTAGGAGGGAACATGAGCACGAACGAAGGACGGAAGATCCTGGTCGTGGGTGGTGCCTGCGGCATGGGTGCTGCGACCGTGACCAAGCTCTACCGAGAGGGAGCGGATCTGGTGGTTCTCGACCTGAACGAAGAGGCCATGGAGGAGCTCATCGAAGATGAGGAGCTCGACGGAGGCCCTGGAACGTTGCACTTCGTTCCCGGCGATGTGAACGATCCCACGGTGCGCCAAGCCGCCATCGACTACGCGCGCGAGGAATGGGGCACACTCGATGCGTTGCTGTACATCGCGGGTGTGCTCGATCTCATGTGCCCTGCGCACAAGACCGACGATGAACTCTATGACTACGTCATGGATGTGAACGTGAACTCCTGCTTCCGCATGTGCCGCGACTGCCTGCCGCTGTTGTGGGATCACGAGGGGCTGCCGGCCAACATCCTGATCGTGGGCAGCGTTGGCGGTCAGGTGGGGTCGAGCGCGGGTGCCGCCTACATCACCTCCAAGCACGCCGTGCTGGGCCTCGCTCGAAATCTCGCTCATACCTATCGCTTCCGCAACGTGCGCACGAATGTCGTGAACCCCGGCGCCTGTGTCACCGACATCCTGGGCAACGCCATGGAGAAGTGGCCCGATCGCGACATCATGGATCTGGATGGCAATGAGATCTACAACGTGCGTGGTGCCGTTGCGCTGGGTGTGGACTGGGATGGCAAGAACATCACAGGCTGGCCGGAGGATATCGCCAACGCCATCCTGTATCTCATCAGCGATGAGGCGCACTATGTGAATGGTGCGCAGCTGAACGTCGACGGAGGCTGGACGAGCTTCTAGGCCGCACGTTTTCGGACGATTCCCTCACGTTCGATTCTTTACGTTTTGTGTTATACTTATAGTCGTCTGAGTTCGAGCCCCGCTGTCAGGCGGGGCTCGTGTATGAAGGGACCCGAGGAGCATAGCGGATGGAATCCCGCATTGGGCAGCGTGTGTGTTATTCCAACTATGGCGTCTGCGAAGTGAGCGCCGTCGAGCTTCGCGACGACATCTGCAATCCCGGCCAACAGGTCAATTACTACACGCTGCTGCCCCTGAACAAGCGTCTTGGCAAGGTGCTCCTGCCCGAATCCCGCATGAAGCTGCTCCGACCCGCTCTGGATCGCGAAGGCGCCCTGGCGCTTATCGACCGCATGCCCAGCATCCCCATCGACCCCTTCACCGACAAGAACCATCGAGCCGTGGAGGATCACTTCCAGACCCTGTTGCGCACGGGTAGGGTGGACGACATCGTCTGCGTCATCAAGACCATGCGGCACCGCATCGCGCAGCTTGAGGCGCAGGGCAAGCAGGCCTCCGCATCCTGCACGCGGCTGTTGAACGACGGCAGGTCCCGCCTCGAATCCGAGTTGGGCCACGCGCTGGGGATGCCGGAGTCCCAAGTCGAGGGTTTCATCGCTGGCTGCCTGGGTGAGCCCACCAAGGATGCCAAGTAGGAGAGAGTCGGTCCGGGTCCTTCAATGAACGCACGCAAGGTGCTCGTGGGTCACTACGAGCTCGTCATAGATGCATGCTGCTTCCTGTTCCTGTTCGCGAACGTGGGCATGACCAGCACCAGCTTCAAT
>JAFRFV010000154.1 GCA_017434185.1 Coriobacteriales bacterium | reverse complement strand
TTGTGGTTGCCACGGCAGATGACGACGACGGCGTTGACGGCACCCTCCTTGACGGACTTGACGGTACCCTTGATCTGGTTGCGAGCGGAAATCTTCATGGTGTTTCTCCTTTTCGTTTCGGCCGGCTCTCCCGGCCGGTTCTTGGTGGTTTCGTGTCAGCTCCCTGCTGACATGTGTAGTATGCCCCGGGCCCGGATCACGTCTCAAGGAAGAATGTTCTTATCCACGAATGTTGTCACGCTTCGTCACGGTTCGTCACGGAACATCCGTCCAAGTACTCACTTATGCACTTCGAGCGCGAACATCTGCGATCCGCGCGCGTTGGTTCCCGTTCCCATGCGGCGGCAACGGACCTCGCTCGCGCCCAGATCCCAGAAGACACCTATGTCCCACTGGGGGCGCTCGACCCAGCTGATGGGCAGGTCACTTACGAGTTCGTTGCGCTGCAGGAGCTGCTCCTGCGTCTGTGTGGGATGGCTGAAGGTCTCGCCGCGCTGCTCCTGCTCACGGAAGCCCTGCCCGTAGTTGGCGTCCAGGTTGAGGAACACACCGCCGGGGGCGAGCACCCGCATGACCTGCGCATACACCCGGTCGACATCCTCCAGCACCCAGGTCACGTTGCGCGACACCACGAAGTCGAAGCTCGCGTCGGGAAAGTCCAGCTCCTGGACGCGCATCTGCAGGAACGTCGCCTCGTAGCCCTTGCCTGCCACGTTGGCGCGCGCCTGCTCCAGCATCTCGCAGGAGAAATCGACGCCGATGACCTCGCAGCCGGCGTCGAGCAGCAGCAAGGACATGAATCCCGAGCCGCAGCCCAGATCGAGCGCCCGCACACGTCGCCCAGCGGCCTGCGCGTCCGCCTTCACCTGCGAGAGCGCCAACACGAGCTGACGCTCGAAGTTGCCGCGCTTATCCGATGCATACGACTCCATATGCAGCTTGGAGTATTCCGGCGCGCGGCCGGACCAGTACTGGAGCGATTCCTTCTCGATGCTCATAGCAGTTCCATCCTCACGCTCATGTCGATGGGCTTCGCGGTGAACGGCGCCGTGGTGGCGATCCCGTCCACTCCGGTGGCGGCATACGCAGCCGCGTTCGTCTCGTTGATGCCGCCAGCCGCGATCAGGGTCACAGCCGGCTCAAGCGCCCGCATGCGCGCCACCAGTTGCGGCATCTCCGCCACGGGAACCTTGTCGAACTGGATGCCACCAACGCCGGCGCGCACCAGACGCTCCGCATCCGCCGCGCCGCACTCCACGAAGATCTTCTTCTCGCAGCAGCGGGCCTTTATCTGCGGCAACTGCTCGATGAGGGCGTCCATACCGCCGATGAACGTGAGGTGATGGTCGAACACCAGCACGGTCTCCGAAAGGCCCATCCTATGGGGATAAGCGCCTCCCGCCATGCACGCCGCCACCTGCAGGTCCTTCACGCCGGGCATGCTCTTGCGCGTGGTGAGGATCTCGCAGTGCGGATTGACCGCGTGCACCGCGTCCACCATGCGGCGGGTCTTGGTCGCGATGGCCGACATGTGGTCGAGTGCGTTGAGGCTCACCTTCCAAGCCATGTGCAGCTGTTGGGCCTCGCCCTCCATGACCAGGAACTCCTCCCCTGCCGTCAGACGCTCGCCGCAGCTGCGCTTGAAGGGCACCTCCAACCCCAGACGCTTACCGATGCGCGCCGCCACGCCCGCGCCGGAGAGCACGCAATCCTCGCGCGTGTAGAAGGTCATGCGACCGGGCTGCTTCTTCACGCCCAGGACCTCGCACGTGAGGTCGAAGTAGGGTATATCCTCGGCGATGAGCGCATCTATGCGCGCTTCTGAAAGTCTCATGCGAGAACCTCCTGTGTCCCGGGTGCCTCCCGTCCGAGGAAGCACATCACGTCTTGATCGAATTCCCCTTCGAACAGCCCCTTGGCATCCGTGCGCGCCCGCAGCTCGCCATCCAGGATGATGACCACCTGCTCGGCGAGTTCGCGCGCCTCGTGGAAGTCATGGGTCACGAAGATGATGGTGCAGCTGAAGGAGCGATGGATGTCGCGCAGGGTCTCATGCAGGCGCCGCCTGGTCACGGGATCGAGCGCGCTGAACGGCTCGTCGAGCAGCAGGAGACGCGGTTGCAGTACCAGCGCACGGGCGAGCGAAGCACGCTGCGCTTCTCCGCCACTGATGGTGCCGGGGAAGCAGTCGGCCAGATGGGCGATGCCAAAAAGCGCCAGGGCCTCCCCCACCAGCTCGTCCCTGCGGGCGGCGGGCACCCGACGCATGCGCAGGCCATAGGCGACGTTGTCGCGAACGGTGAGATGGGGAAAGAGCGCGCAATCCTGGTACACGATGCCCATGCCGCGCTTCTGGGGCGAGATGCGCTGCCCATCCTGGCCGTCCAACAACACGCGACCCTGTTCCAGCTGATAAGCGCCTGCGATCGCCTCCATGAGCACGGTCTTGCCGCTGCCGGTGCGTCCCAGGATGGCGCACAGGCTGCCGGGTGCCACCTGCATGTTCACATCGCGCAGGCGGAAGTCCCCCAGGCGCAGGCTCACATCCTGCACGTCGACCGCGCAACCACCCTGGGCGTCATCCGCGCTCTGTGCGGCGAGCAGCGACGTGGGCGCAGCGGGCGTCGCGACGGGCACACCAGTGGCAGACCCCGCGCCCGGCGCCGCGGCTTCGGGGCAGCCACGCTTACGCCTGTGCCAACGTCGTCGCTGAACACCCACCCTGCTGGTACCGATAGGACGGTTGAGCAGATTCGCCACCAGCAGCGTCACCGCGGAAACCAGCAGCATGATCATGGCTGTGGCCATGGCGGTGTCGTTGTTGCCCGTCGAGATGGACAGGTAGATACTGCCCGGAAGGGTCTCGGTCTTCATACGCGTGACGCCCACCAGCATGAGCGTCGCGCCGAACTCGCCCATACCACGTGCCCAGGTGAGCACCACCGTGCTCACGATCGCGTTGCGGCACAGGGGCAGGACCACCGTCCAGAAGACCCTGGCGGGGCTCGCCCCAAGTGTGCTCGCGACGAACTCCATCCGCGGGTTCACATCCGTCATGGCGGTGCGCAGCATGCGGATGGTGAACGGCAGGTTCACGATGAGCTGCGCGAAGACGATGCCCACCGGCTGGAAGACGACCGCGAGGCCCGCCTCCTTGAGCGCCTTGCCCATCGGCGACGAGAAGACGAGCAGCAAAGCGAAACCCAACAGGATGTAGGGCAGCGACAGCGTGAGTTCCAGCAGGAGCTCCACCACGCGTCGGCCCGGCAGGAGCGTGTGCGTGAGCACGTAGGCGCAGGGCAGGGCGAAGAGCACGCACAGCGCCGTCGAGATGCTCGAGGTCACAACGCTCATACGCAGCGAGAAGAGCACCTCGGCGGAGCCAAGGGCTTCTCCAAAATGCGATACGCCCGCCGCGACGATGGCGATGAGCGCGGACCCTATGAAGATGAGGACGGCACAGGTGGCGAGCATGGCCGCAACAGTGAATGCGTCCATGCGCGTGCCGTGCCGGAAGAAGCTCTTATCAGCTTTGGAAAAACCCATGTGCGACCCAACGTCAACGGTCCGGGGCGCTTGTTCCGCACGCAAGCGCCCCGGTCGGATGGTCGTGGACGGCGCTTATGCGCGCTCGTAACCGTACTTGGCCCAGATGTCCCAGGCGGTGTCGGTCTGGAGGAAGGCAGCGAATGCAGCGGCCGCCTCGTGATCCGAGCAGCACGTGAGCTGAGCAGCGGGAATGACCTTGATGGCGTTCTTGAGGGCGTCGCACTCGACGATCTCGACGTTGTCGGAGTTCACGTTCTCCTTCCAGACGATGCCGGCGTCGCCTTCACCCTTGGCCAGGGCGGTTGCGATCTGAGGGGCCGTGGTGGTGGTGCTGATCTTGCCCTCCTGCATCATGGGATCCCAGATGTTCGCCTTGGTCATGATGTTCTTGGCGATCTTGCCGATGGGGGTCGACTCGGGGTCGCCCACCAGGACCAGGTCGCAGTTGTACAGATCGGGGATCTTGCTGATGTTCTTGGGATTGCCCTTGGGCACGATGAGCACGGGGATGTGCTTGACCAGCTCGGTGCTGGTGGCCACATAGCCCTCGACCGGCTTGAGTTCCTCAACGGAACCGGAGATGAAGAAGTCGCCCTCCTGGGTGGTGTTGATCTGTGTCTGGATCTGCGCGGCATTCGCGTAGGTGACTTCCATGGTGCATCCGGTTTCCTGTTGGAAGGCGTCGGCGATCTCCTGGAACGGATTGGTCATGCCCGCACCACAGTAGATATGCAGCGTGTGCCCCTCGAGGGTCTTGGCTGCCGGGGTCGCATCGGCGGTGCCGTTGTCACCAGCCACGACAGTGGCGTTCTCCTGCCCGCCGCCCTGCTGCTGGGTGCCGTTCTCGCAACCTGCCAGGCACAGCAGCAGACTGGCCACGCAGGCAACGACCAAACCCGCGATCGCGAATCGCTTCATCTTGCGCATGGATTCCTTCTTTCTTTCTCGTGTCCGAATTCGTGTCGTGTCCCCGTGTGCAATATGATACCTGTTAAAGAATATTCTTGGAAGAGTATATAAAGGGGATAAGCGCAGCGCTTATCACAAAAAGAGGAGGCCGCCCCTTCCGGGACGGCCTCCTTCTTCGCGGGTTCGATGCGAGCTACTTCTTGATGGCCTTGAAAGCCTCGGTCTGCTCCTTGATGCCCTTCTCAGCGGCGAGACGCTCGATGGAGGTGGCGCCGAAGAAGCCGTCGATGCCGGGGACGTTGGCGATGATGTAGGCGGCATCCTTGGGCTGGCTGATGGGGCCGGCGTGAGCAGCCTTGAGCTGGCGGCCATCAGGACCCGCGACATCGCACAGGCCGCCTGGGCCATCAACCCCGAGATCATCGTGCTCTGCCACGGCGGCCCCATCGCCTTCCCCGAGGACGCCGCCTACGTGATCAAGGAAGCCAAGGTGCAGGGCGTCGTGGGTGCCTCCAGCATGGAGCGTCTCCCCGTCGAGAAGCCGCTCATGGAAGCCACCAAGGCCTTCAAGGACATCCCCATCGGATAAGCGCCGGGTGCGCCGCGTGCGCCGCGCTTATCACCAGAACATGCATGCTCGAGTGGCCTCCCCTTCCGGGACGGCCACTTCGCTTGCCGCCCGAATCCACCACCAAACTGAATATTCAGGCTGGTAGTACTTCGGTGGGGGGTACTTCAAAGCTGGGAATCCAATCCGACAGAACCTCCAAACCGGAAATCCGGTTTGGGAGGCCTACCAAACCGGATAATCGGTTTCGGTGTACCGTTTTCGCCGGTTTGGAGTGACTTTCACTACCGCTCCCCCGGATTTCCATTTTGGGTGGCCTACCAAACC
>JAFRFV010000153.1 GCA_017434185.1 Coriobacteriales bacterium | reverse complement strand
TCGCCCGCTATGACATCGCCCCGCTCTTCCTCGCCTCCGTGCGTATGGTTGGAGCGGGGCTGTTGTATCTGTGCTTACTGCTGGCCCGCTACCGTGAGCAGCTCAAGGTCCTTCTTGCGGATAAGCGCGCGCTGCTGCGCGTGGCCGCCTTCGGTTGCGTGGGCCTGTTCCTTTCGCAGATAACGTATCTGCTGGCGATCCGCTACACCAACTCGGGCACCGCCACGGTGCTGCAATGCACGAGCATCGTCATGATCATGGTGATCGGCTGCCTGATGGAGCGCCGGCGTCCACAGCTGCGCGAGTTGCTGGGACTCCTGTGCGCCCTGGTAGCGGTGCTGCTCATAGCCACCAAGGGTGACCTGGGCGTGTTGCATATCCCGCTGTTGGGCCTGGTCTGGGGCCTGATCTCCGCGGTGAGCGCCGTCATCTACACGCTCATGCCCAAGCGACTCTTCGAGCAATGGGGGAGTATGCCCGTGGTGGGCATGGGTACACTTCTGGGCACCATCGCCGCACTTGGCAGCTGGGCCGCGAGCGGTGCACCCGTGACTCACTTCGACGCGCAGGGTCTGCTGCTCATGGCGGCGATCATCGTGCTGGGAACCTTCGGCGCCTTCGGGCTCTTCCTGCACGGCGTCTCGATCGTGGGCGGTGTGAAGGGGAGCCTGCTGGGTGCCATCGAGCCGGTGAGCGCCACCGTCTTCGCCGCCGTCTGGATGGGTACGCCCTTCGTCTGGGCCGACTGGGTGGGTCTACTGCTCATGATCGCCACCACCTTCCTTGTGGTGACCGCCACCGTCCCTGCTCGAGGGAATTCGGTGAACGGTGGGGAAAGCGGATAAAATCACGTCTGTCAAGTCTTGCGTTGCGCTGACCTCGCAACTTATACTCACTTCAGTCTCATCCCTTTGGTCCGGTTCTAAATGGTGAACCAAATATTAGAAAAGGGAGTCCAGATATCGAAAGGGACAGGAATCCCTCATCGCGCAGGGGAAGCTGGAACGATCGATGCGGACACCCACCTGTCAGAGGTGGGTTCATCCTTCCGGACGGGATGGGGCGCCTTGAACCGGGCGCCTTGCACAGCAGGGCGCCTTGTCGTTTCCGGGGGCTGCATGCACAACCCAGCAGCGGCAACAGACAGGAAACGACGGCTCCCCCCAATACGATGTCTGCTATCATGGATGGGAACGTACCCATCCGATGGAGGCATGCATCATGGAATCATTCGTCGCATTCTTCGACCTCATCAAACCCCTTCTCCTGGCTCTCCTCATCGCCGCCGGTGTCTGGGCGATCGCCGAGGTCGCACTCACCATCCGTCGTCTTCGCGGCACCCTGGATGAGGTCGACAAGTCAGTCGCCAAGGTGGAGCCCCTGGTGGAGCATGCCACCCTCACCATCGACGCCCTGAACCTGGAGATCATGCGCCTCGACCAGATCCTGGAAGACGTGGGCGAGGTCACCGATGTCGCGACCAGCGCCACCAGCGTCATCTCCAGCATCGCCTCCGGTCCCGCGAACGCCGCCAACACCATCGCCGGCAAGTTGCGCGGTGGCATCAAGGCCCTGCGTCGTGGCCAGAAGTCGCAGGCCGCCCTTGAGCAGGTGGCCAAGCCCGTCGAGCCCGCCGCCGCCCTCGAGGCGCCTGCGGAGCCGGCCCCCAAAGCCGAGCCGGCGGAATCCAAGAAGGCCGATTCCGTGGTGATCGAGGCATCTCCGGCCAAGTAACGCTCCCACCCCACACGCAGACCAAACGGAGCAGCCCATGGAAGCACAGGAACACAGCGAACGAAGGCATCTGACACCGCGTGAACGCATGGAGCGCTGGCGCAGTATCTACTACACGGTGTTCTCCATCATCGGCATCGCCATCATCGTGGTCGCCGTGGGCTATCTGCTGGGTACCATTTCCACCGCCGTCGCGACCCTCGCCGTGGTCGCCTTCCTGGTGTTCATCCTGCGCCGTCCCGTCGCCTTCTTCGAGCGCAAGGGTATCCCGCGTTCATGGGGCAGCATCCTGGGGTTCCTCATCATCGCCGGCATCATCGCATTGCTGGTGGTGGTGGTCGCGCCGCTCTTCGGCGACCAGTTCACCGACTTCATCGGCGCCATCCCCGGCTTCGTCAACCAGGCTCTCGATTGGATCACCCAGAAGTACAACGAGTTCTCGTACCTGTTCACCGACGACACCGCCGCGACCTTCGTCAAGGACGTGACGGCGACCGTCTCCACCTGGGTCTCCAACTTCGCAGGTGACGTGGCCACTTTCGCCCTCAAGCTGGGCACCTCGCTGGGTACCGGCATCATCATGGGCATCATGGCCGTCGTCGCCACCTTCTGGATCCTCAAGGACCTGCCCCGCATGGGCAAGGAAGTCCGCTTGCTGGTTGGCCCCAAGCATATCGGTCAGTTCACCGACATCACCGGTATCTGCGCCTGTGTGGCCGATGGATATCTGATCGGCATGGTCATCAACTCCATCACCGTCGGTGTGATCGCGGGCGTGGCCTTCGCCATCCTGGGTCTTCCCTATGCTGCGGTGCTGGGTCCGATCTTCTGCCTCTTCAACGTCGTGCCCTACCTTGGCCCCTGGACCGCGGGAGCCATCGCCGCCATCGTGGGCCTGACCGTGAGCCCCCTGCACTGCATCATCGCGCTCATCATCACCGTCTGCGCCGAGCAGTTCGTCGACATCATCGTCTATCCGCGTGTCATGGGCACGACCGTCCAGATGCATCCCGCCATGGTCATGGTGGGCATCATCCTGGGTGCCGTGGTGGGTGGTGTCCCGGGCATGATCCTGATCGTCCCCATGCTGGCCATCGGCAAGGCCGTGTTCGTGTACTTCTTCGAGAAGAACACCGGCCGCCGCATCGTCACGCCGGATGGTGCGCTGTTCAAGGGCAAGATACCCTCCGAGGACGTTGACGCGATCGACCCCGCGCTCGATGCCGCGCTCACCGCCACCCCCGCCACCGAGCCCGTCTCCGTGGATATGAAGAGTCTCACGCACCGCATGAAGAAGCCCATCCGCCGCAGCACGAGGGCCAAGGATCGCAAGGCCAAGGAGGCTCTGGAGTCCCTGAAGGCACCGGATGACGAGCCGCTGCAACGTACGGATGGCAAGACCGACGAGCAGAGCGCTCTGGATAGTTTGTCCGGTGACGACCTATCCTGAGACGGTCCCGCTGTAGTAAAATCATTAAGTTTGGAAGCGCTCATACCATGGGTGGCACACGCCGCCCATGAGTGTCATGTACCAGTTCAAAGGAGTCCATCCCATGCGTGCTGCAGAGCTTCGCGAGAAGTACCTGTCCTTCTTCGAGACCAAGGGCTGCAAGCGTTGGCCGTCCTCGTCGCTCATCCCCGACGACCCCAGCCTGCTGCTCACCAGCGCCGGTATGGTGCAGTTCAAGCCCTACTTCCTGGGCCAGAAACACATCGAGCCCCAGTACGTGGGCACCACCACCGTGCAGAAGTGCGTCCGCACCACTGACATCGACGTGATCGGCACCACCGCGCGCCATCATTCCTTCTTCGAGATGCTGGGCAACTTCAGCTTCGGCAAGTACTTCAAGAAGGAGATGTGCGCCTGGGCCTACGAGTTCATCACCCAGGAACTCAAGCTGCCCAAGGAGAAGCTCTACTTCACCGTCTACCTGGATGACGATGAGACCATCGAGATCTGGAAGTCCCTGGGCGTGCCCGAGGACCACATCACCCGCCTGGGTGCTGATGACAACTTCTGGGTCGCCGGTCCCACCGGTCCCTGCGGTCCCTGCTCGGAGATCTACTACGATCAGGGCCCCGAGGTGGGTTGCGGCAAGTGCCATGAGCCCGGCTGCGATTGCGACCGCTTCCTGGAGTTCTGGAATCTGGTCTTCACCCAGTACGACCGCCAGGAGGACGGCACGCTGCTGCCCCTGCCCCAGAAGAACATCGACACCGGCATGGGTCTCGAGCGCACCGCCGCCATCCTGCAGGGCGTCCACTCCAACTACGACACCGACATCATGCGTGACGTCATCGCGGTGGGCGAGAAGCTCTCCGGCATCAGCTACGGCAGTGACCCCAAGGCCGATCTCTCGCTGCGCATCCTGGCGGACCACTCCCGTGCTCTCACCTTCATGATCGCCGATGGCATCCTGCCCTCCAACGAGGGCCGCGGCTACGTGCTGCGCCGCCTGCTGCGTCGTGCCGTTCGCCACGCCCGCTTGATCGGCATCGAAGGCCCCTTCCTGGCCAACTACGTCGACACCATCGTCGCCATGATGGGCGACATCTACCCGGAGATCGTCGAGAACAAGGCCCTCATCAAGCGCATCATCCTCTCCGAAGAGGAGCGCTTCGGCGCCACTCTGCGCCAGGGCCAGAACTACCTGGATGACGCCCTGGAGGGCCTGCAGGAGGGTGCGACCCTTTCCGGCATCACCGCCTTCACCCTGCATGACACCTACGGCTTCCCCGTCGAGCTCACCCGCGAGATCTGCCAGGAGCGCGGTGTGCACGTGGACATGGAGGGCTTCGAGGCCGCCATGGAGGATCAGCGCACCCGCGCCCGCAACGCCCGCGTGGACGACGCTTGGGCCATCAAGGGCAACGTCTTCAGTGACGTGCGCGACGCCGTTGGCACCACCAGCTTCGTGGGCTACAACCACGACAGCATCACGGCACAGGTGCAGGCCCTCGTCGTGGCCGGCCAGACGGTCGCCAGCGCCAGCGCGGGCGACATCGTCGACATCGTGCTCGACGAGACCCCCTTCTACGGCGAGATGGGCGGCCAGGTGGGCGACACCGGCACCATCAGCACCGATGACGGCCTGTTGGTGGAGGTCGAGGATACCCGCATCCCGGAATCCGGCCTCTTCGTGCACAAGGGCGTCGTGAAGAGCGGCACCATCAAGCTGGGCATGCAGGTGGAGGCCGCCATCGACGTGCAGCGTCGCGAGCGCATCCGCCGCAACCACACCGCCACCCACATCCTGCACTGGGCCCTGCGCACGGTGCTGGGCGACCATGTCAAGCAGGCCGGCTCCTATGTGGCGCCGGACCGTCTGCGTTTCGACTTCACCCACTACGAGGCCGTCTCCCCCGAGCTCCTCAAGCAGGTGGAGGACCTCGCCAACCAGCAGGTCATGGCCAACGAGGAGGTCCACGCCTACGAGACCTCCCTGGTGGCTGCCCGCGAAGCCGGTGTGACCGCCCTCTTCGGCGAGAAGTACGGCGAGTTCGTGCGCGTCATCGAGGCCGGCGGCTTCTCCAAGGAGCTCTGCGGCGGCACCCACGTTGGCCGCACCAGTGAGATCGGCTTCATCAAGATCATCAGCGAGGCGTCCGTCTCCGCCGGCATGCGTCGTATCGAGGCGCTCACCAGCTACGACGCCCTCGCATACGTCAACAGGGCGGAGAGCACCCTCAAGTGTGCCGCCGACCTGCTCAAGGCTCCAGCCGCGCAGGTTCCCGACCGCATCGCCGCCATCCAGCAGCATGTGAAGGAGCTCGAGGCGGACGCCAAGAAGGCCAAGCAGAACGCCATCGAAGGTGACGTGAAGGCCCTGCTCGCCAGCGCCGTCGAGACCGCCGGGTATCCCGTGGTCGTGGCCAAGGTGGGCCAGGTCGAGGGTAATGGCCTGCGTGGTATCTGGGACGTGGTGGCCCGCAGCCTGCCCAAGCCCGGCGCCG
Organism: Coriobacteriales bacterium; assembly: GCA_017434185.1. GTDB lineage: Bacteria > Actinomycetota > Coriobacteriia > Coriobacteriales > RUG844 > RGIG2431. The sequence continues at coordinate 1,384 of JAFRFV010000153.1, read as the reverse complement.
CCGTGCTCGCCGCCCTGACTCCCGATGGTCGTCCGCTCCTGCTTGCCGCTGGCAGCAAGGAGGCCGTGGCAGCCGGTTTCGACGCCGGCAAGGTCATCAAGGCCATCTCTCCGGCCATCCAGGGTGGTGGCGGTGGCAAGGCCGCCATGGCACAGGCGGGTGGCAAGGACGCTTCCGGCATCGATGCGGCCCTTGACGCCGCTCGCAAGCTGCTGGGCATCGCCTGATGCACAAGCGGGTCCTGGCCCTGGACATAGGGGAGAAGCGCATAGGGATCGCGGCGAGCGACCTCTCCGGTACCATGTCCTTCCCAGTGGACGTGCTGCCCGCGAACGAGGTGATGTCCGGCGCACGTAGCTGGAAGCGCATCCTCGAGGACCATGACCCTGAGATTCTTGTGATTGGTCTTCCCATCTCCCTCTCCGGCGAGGAAAATGCTCAGGCAGAGAGGATCACCCGCGCGGCGGAACTCATCAGCCGTGATTGCGGGCTTCCTTTCGAGTTCGTCGACGAGCGCCTTTCCAGTGTGCAGGCCAAGCGCCTCATGCGGGAGGCGGGTTTGGATGAGAAGCGGGCCAGGGGTCGCATCGACATGGTGGCGGCGTCCCTGTTCCTGCAAGCCTGGATCGATGCTCAGGACGCGAAGGAGCGTCCTGGCGATCCGGATGAAGCGTGATCGAAGCGTACATGGGGGTTCCATATGGCCAGGAGGAATAGGACCAAGATCAAGACCAGGGAGTTCCGTTACAAGGGCTCCAGTTCCACCGGCAGCGGTGGCTACATGCCCCATTCCTATGGCCAGTACGGCCTGTCCCGCAGCGGCGGTCACGGCCGCAGCGGCGGCTATGCCAGCGGCGGAAAGTATTCCCGCCGCGTGGAGAAGCCCGAGACCCAGGAGGACAGGGACCGCAAGTACAAGCGCCGTCTGATCATCGCCGTCGCGGGAACCGTGCTCGTGCTGGCCGCCATCGCCATCGGCGTGGTCAAACTCCTGGATGTCTTCGGTATCGAGGACGGCCCCCGCAAGGGCGAGGAAGTCACTGTCGTCATCCCCACCGGTTCCTCCACCATGGAAGCCGCCGACCGCCTGAAGAAGGCGGGCGTCATCAACAACGCTCGTGAGTTCACCACCTTCGTGGCCGATCAGGGCCAGGCGCAGAACATCAAACCCGGTACCTACAAGTTCAAAGCGGGTGATGACTTCCAGACCATCCTGGATGCGCTGGTGGCAGGCCCGAGTACGGACGGGGTGATGCTCACCATCCCGGAAGGCTGGACGGTGGAACGCACCGCTGAACGCGTCGAAGAGGTCTGCGGTATCCCCGCGGATGAGTTCCTCGCGATCGCCCAGCACAAGGCTGCCGACTACGAGGAGGAGTATCCC
>JAFRFV010000014.1 GCA_017434185.1 Coriobacteriales bacterium | reverse complement strand
TCGACCGCCTGCTCCTTCACAGCATCCCTGTTCACGTGCTAGCATCAATCGGTTACACGTCGAAGCCATAAGGGAGCAACACCCCATGGACGAGAAACTACAGAAGATCATCGCCGCCTACGAGGACCTCGAGCGCCATCTTGGCGACCCCGAGGTCGTCTCGAATCAGAAGGAATACACCCGTCTTGCCAAGGAGCATGCCAGTCAGGGCCCGCTCGCTGCCAAGGCGCGCGAGTACTGTGCCGCCGTCGACAGTCTGAACGAGGCCAAGGAGATGCTCAAGGCCGAAAGCGACCCGGACATGAAGGAGCTCGCCCAGGAGGAGATCGCGGAGCAGGAGGCCAGGATCCCCGAACTCGAAGAGGAGATCAAGCTCATGCTCGTGCCCGGCGACCCCAACGACGAGAAGGACATCATCGTCGAGATCCGCGCCGGTGCCGGTGGCGACGAGGCCGCCATCTTCGCGGGTGACCTGTTCAAGATGTACCAGCGCTTCGCGGAATCGCACCGCTGGAAGCTCGAGGTGCTCGATTCCAGCCCCTCCGAGCAGGGCGGTTTCAAGGAGATCAGCTTCAAGGTGGTGGGCGACAAGGTCTACTCCGTCATGAAGTTCGAAAGCGGTGTGCACCGTGTGCAGCGCGTTCCCAAGACGGAGAGCCAGGGCCGTATCCACACCTCCACCGCCACCGTCGCCGTGCTGCCCGAAGTCGATGAGGTCGAGGTGGAGATCGCCGAGAAGGACATCCGCATCGACGTCTACCGCGCGAGCGGCCCGGGTGGCCAGTGCGTCAACACCACCGATTCCGCCGTGCGCATCACTCACTTGCCCACGGGCTTGGTCGTGCAATCGCAGGATCAGAAGTCGCAGCTGCAGAACCGCATCGTGGCCATGCAGGTGCTGCGTGCCCGCCTGTACGACAAGATGCTGGCGGAGCAGCAGGCCGAGCTGGGCGCCCAGCGTCGCAGCCAGATCGGCAGTGGCGACCGCTCCGAGAAGATCCGCACCTACAACGGCCCGCAGGACCGCGTGACCGACCATCGCATCGGTTACAACGGCACCTATGCCGGTGTGCTGCTGGGTGCCGGTGGCGCAGGCCTGGAGGAGCTTGTGACAGCGCTGGCCGCCGCCGACCGCGCCGAGCGTCTGGAGCAGGCCGTCTAGTCGGCCGCGCCCGCTGTCGCGCCCATGGCCGCCACCTCGTTCAACGACACCTGGACCATCCGTGATGCCCTTGGCTGGACCAAGGGTTTCCTGGAATCCAAGGGCGACGAGCACCCGCGCCTGAGTGCTGAGTGGCTGTTGTCCCAGGCCACGGGTCTGTCCCGTGTCGAACTCTATGTGAATTACGACCGTCCGCTCTCCATGCAGGAGCGTGATGTGCTGCGCGAAGGCGTGCGTCGCCGCGCCAAGGGCGAGCCGCTGCAGTACGTGACCGGCGAGGTCGCATGGCGTCACATGGTGGTGAAGGTGGAGCGCGGCGTGCTCATACCGCGTCCCGAGACGGAGCTGTTGGTGGAGCAGGCGTTGCCGCTGATGGAGGCCGCTGTCGCTGAACGTGGCGAGGCGCTCGTGTGCGACCTGTGCACCGGCAGCGGCGTGGTGGGGCTCGCGTGCGCGCTGGAGCAGCCGGATGCGCGCGTGATCGCGACCGACATCGCTCCCGAAGCCATCACACTCGCCAGCCGCAATGCGGAGGCCCTGGGGCTGCAGGAGCGTTTCGAGGCGATCGAGTGCGATCTTGCAGAGGGCGTGCCCGGGGAGATGCTGGGCAGCTTCGATCTTCTGTTGTCCAACCCGCCCTATATCCCCAGCTCTCTCATGAAGGAGCTGCCGTCCGAGGTGGCCGACTTCGAACCCGCTCTCGCGCTCGATGGTGGGCAGGATGGCCTCGATATCTTCCGTCGCATCCTGGACGCTGCGCCGCAGCTGCTGCGCGCTGACGGAACGCTCATCTGCGAGCTCCATGAGGACTGTCTGGACGCCGCCGCCGCACTCTGCGAAGCCGCCGGTATGCATGATGTCGCGGTGCTGAACGACCTCACCGGACGCCCCCGCTTCATCCGCGCCACCCGCTGAGCTCGACCGATTGGCAGAGATACGCTAACTATTGGGATTCTTCGATTGCTTTGGCAGAGAATCGCTAACTATTGGGTGGGGGTGCGGACTTTTTCTTGGACAGCCTAGACCGGCATGCCTAGGCTACGACGGAACTCGTTCGGACTCAGCCAGCCAAGCGACTCCTTCGGTCGTTCTTCGCAATAGTATCTCAAGT
>JAFRFV010000152.1 GCA_017434185.1 Coriobacteriales bacterium | reverse complement strand
CTTGGCGCTACCCTTGCCCAGGATGGCCATCAGGCTCTGCATGAACAGCAGGCCGCCGGCGAAGCACAGGGCGAGGGTGAAGATAACGAGAGGCCATTGAGTTGCCATATCTTATCTCCTCTCCTCTCTTATCCAACCCACTTCGCATAGCGAAGCACGTAGCGCATGGAAGGCTTGTTGCCAACATCGGTGACGGTATAGACGTCGGCGTCGGTGTAGGGCCTGACCCAATCCTTGAACTTGACGCGTGCAGAGCACATCGCGTCGTAGGAAAGACCACTACCAAGGGTCTTGGGCTCCTCGTAGGCCTCGAAGGTCTCGATGCCCTTCTCCAGATCACCGAAGAAGCGGGCGTGGCCACCGCAGTTGATGACGCACTGGGGCAGCTCGCCATGTTCGGTCTTCTGCTCGCACAGGGTGCACTTCTCGACGACGCCTTCTTCCTCGTTCAGGTAGCGGACGCCATAGGGGCAGGCCATGACGCAGAACTGGCAACCAATACAACGTGCCTTATCGACCTGCACGGTGCCGTCGGCCATCTTCTGGGAAGCAGCCGTGGGGCAGACTTCCACACAGAAGGGGTTCTCGCAGTGCTGGCACTGCATGGGAAGGTAGTACATCTCGCAATCGGGGTTGATGGCGCCTTCGTACTTGGGGTTGGGGCCGATGCGCAGGACCTTCAGCCAATAGGAGCCGATGGGCACGTCGTTCTGCATCTTGCAGGCGGGGCTGCAGGCGAGGCATCCAACACAACGATCGAGATCGGTGACGATAGCGAACTGCGTCATTTTGCATACACCTCCCAGGCATTCGGGTTCTCGCGAATGTCGTCGATAGCCGCCTTCCAGGCCTTCAGACGAGGATCGGAAGCATCGTGGATGATCGGAACACCGTTGTTATCGCAGGGAATCGGGTTGCCGAAGGGGCTGTTCTCCGGGGTGGCCTTGTAGACCTTGACCGGGATGGCGCGCAGCTGGCTGGAGCCGTTGAGCTTATCCTGAGCATAGCGGTTGTTGATGCAGTTGACCTGGCACAGATCGAAGCCCTTGGTGGACGTCTCCTGCTCGGGGAACCACCACTGGTGCTCGGCGTTGATGATGCCGGGGTTGATACCATGATACAGGTCGACGACCTCGCGGATCTTGCCCCACTTGGACTCGATCCACACCCAGTCGCCCTGCTCGACGCCCAGCTTGACGGCATCGGCGGGATTGATCTCGACACGAGGAGCCGGCCAAACCTCACGGCACCACGGGAGCTGACGATGCTCGTTGTGGAAGTACACGGGGATACGGCGACCGGTGGTCATGTTGAACGGATACTCCACGAAGAGGTCGGGAGTGCTCACGGGAGACATAGGAGGCTCGCTGTAGTACGGCAGGGTCTCACGCATGCCGGTCCACTTCTTGTCGTCGCAGAGGGACTCGAAGATGGTGGACCACATCTCGGCCTTCATGGAAGGCAGACCGAAGCCGGGGATGTGCTCCAGGTAACCAGCGGTCTGGGCACGGGAGCCGTTGCGCAGGTAACCCATGAGATAACGACGGTAGGTACCCCACTCTTCGGGATAGACCTTCTTGGCATCCCACCAGCCATGGGCCTGGAAGGCTTCCTGGAACTCGTCCCAGGTCTTGTAGGGCAGGGTGGTCTTCTGAACGTTGAGACCAAGGTTGTAGGTGAAGGGACGATCCCAGCCGTCGCCACCATCCTTGGTGTCGTAGTAGGGCAGGCCGAGAGCCTTCTTGAACTTGTTCTCGCGGTCGCCGTCGAACAGGACGTCGGCGGGGACGGGGATGCAGTTGGTCATGGCGCCCAAACCACCATGAGCACCCTGGGCACCGCGGAGGAAGCCGGGGATCTCGAGGAAGTGAGCGCAGGGGAAGAGATAGTGGGCGGCACGGCTACCGGGCACATGCCAGATGTCGCAAACGAAGAAGAAGTCGACCTTGCAGATGGCTTCCCAGTTGGCCATGGCGTTGCACTGGTTCATGAAGTCGCCACCGCTCATCCATGCGGCCTTGATCCAGTAGGGCTTGCCTTCCAGAGCGGCATCGATGCAGGCATTGGCATCGTTCCACTGGTTCCACCAGCCGTTGGTGACGAAGGTCTCGCAACCGCAGAGCTTCTTGCGGGCGTCCATGTTGGACTGCTTGCCGGTTGCAGCGAACTTACCCTGGGGGCTGGGGCCATTGCCGTTGGTCGAACTGGACCAGCTGTGACGGGTATATGCGCGGTTGCCACCGGGGGTGTCGTAGTTGCCGGTCATGAAGACCAGGATGAAGCTGGCGCGGAAGGTCTGGGAGGAAACACCGGTCTGCTCGGGGGCGAGCTGGATGTTGAGACCGCCGTTACCGCGACGCTCGTCGTAGCGAACGACCCAAGCCTTGCAAGCCTCTTCCATGGTCTTGCCGTCGACCTCGCAGATCTCGGCAGCCTTGGCGATGGTCATGTCCTTGATGGTGGTATCCCAGTAGGTCTGCCAAACGGTCTTGACGGTGACCTGACGGCCATCCTTCAGGGTGACGGGGAAACCGTTCTCGCACCACAGTGCGGGATCCAGGTTCGCGGGAGGCTCGGGATAGTCCGGCACCCAACCGCCGCGCTCGTACTCCCAACCGGTGGTGGGGATGGCGAACTCGGTCTGGGTCTCCCACATACCGCCGTGCGGGTTGTCCTCATCGGCGTCGAAGTAGGTGAGGGAGTCGGTCGCATTGTTCCAAACCATGAAGTGGCGCGGATTGCCGCCCTCGATCATGTCGGATTCCTTGAGCAGGCGGGTCTTCACGGGGAAGTTCTTGGAGGTGTTGCCCTTGACACCAACCCAACCACTGGGCTCGATGTCCTCGCAGACCAGATAGGTTGCGTTGCTCCAATACTTCACGAAGTAATCGTCGTAGAGCTCCTGCTCCATGACCACGTGGGTCCAGGCGAGGACCATGGCGAGGTCGGTGCCGGGACGCAGGGGCAGGAAGTAATCGGCGATCTTACCGCAGTTGGAGATGCGGGGGTCGACGCTGATGAAGCACTTGGAACGATGAGCTGCCTCGTTGACGGTACGGCAGGTATCATCGTAGTTGGACTGGGTCTGCTCAGTACCCCACTGCACATAGACCAGAGGGTAGTCGACGTTGGCGATCCAGTGCATACCATTCTCGCAGACCGTGGCAGCGGTCATACGACGGGGGCCCTTGCAGATCTCGACTGCCTCGAAGCAGTTCGCGCCACCCAGATAGGTGGTAATCATACGGGGGTTCGCCCACTGACGGGACGTACCACCGAAGGCGAGCAGGGACTCGTTGCCGTACTTATCCCTGATCTCCACGAGCTTGTCCGCGCAGGCCTGGAGACCCTCTTCCCAGGAAATGCGCACCCAACCGGGATCATCATCACCGATGGGAGCGGTACGCTTCATGGGATAGTAGATGCGGTCCGGATGGTAGGCGGCCTGAAGACCGGCTTGGGACTTCGCGCAGCAATTGCCATTGGCATGCCACGCGCTGTCATCACCCTCGATCTTGATCGCCTTGCCGTCACGAACCGTGACCCAGATGGCGCACTCCACCTTACCGCAACCACGTCAACCGGTTCGGATACGCGTGACATCGCCATCACTCGTGGTGGTGCTGGCGGTCTTATCCTCTGCCAATGCCGTCATCGCGGAAGTGGAGATCATCGCCGCAGCGGCTGACACAGCAGCAGCTTTGATGAAGCTACGACGTGTCATGGTGAGCTTGGCCATACTTTCTCCTTTCCTTCTCCTTCAACCCCTGCCCCTTGCAGGGATCCTCGGCTGTAACTCTATAGGGAACCCACGGGTTTGATAGGAACCCAGAGTTCGAAAAGGCGGTTGTCCAAAAGTTCTAACTCACGATAAGCAGGCACCAACCCACGGTTGGTGCAGGATGCGGGATTCGAACGCGTGGTTTGTTTGCAGCTTGCGCTGGGGCGCTGGTATAATGAGCGATTGGGGGAAGTGCACACAGAGATGTGCACAACGAAGAAGGGGTCATCGTGGCAAATGAGAGCGAATCCGCCACGCGGATGATAAGGGAGGCGTTGTTCGGGGCGAAGGGCCAAGCTGGTAACGCGCTCACCGGCTCCTATCTGCTTGCGATCACGGGCGTCGCCTTCGCCATCGTCGCCGATGAATTCAGACGCTTTCCCAACACCATCGGCGTGAGCACGACATTGGGTTCCACCGTCCCCTCGCTCATCTGCACGGTCATCGTGCTCGCTCTGTTGGCATTCGTGTATGCGATGCGACCCACGCTGCGTTTCTCCAAACATCCCGTATTGGTCATCTGCCTCACCGTTGCGCTCACGTTGGCGACCTTCGTGTTCTTCTACCTTCCGGGTGATCTGGAGACAGTCGAGATGGAGCGTTTCTTCACGGGGATGCTTTGCATAACCAAGTCGTTGGCTGCGGTGCTTCTGGTTTTCTGGATGGAAGCCGTGAGCCGAGCTGGAATGCGCAGGATGTTGCTCGTCTTTGGGCTGAGCCTGTTCATCGTGGCGATCTTCAAGACGCTGTTGGCCGTACTCGTGGGAGGAGCCGCCACACTCCTCATGTCGCTCTCCTCGCTCATCTCAGGCGTATTCCTGATACTGTTCGCCAGGCGCAGCGAGACCGACGGTTTCCTGGGCGATGAGGTGCTCGATCAGGATGTGCTCGCAAGCGAGAACGAGCACGCGATGCTCAGCTGGTTCTATCCTTTCGCGGCGTTCTGCTTCGCGGCCATCTCCGCTCTGGCTCGTAACAACTGGCGCATGTTCTATACATCCGAAAGCTCGCTCCTCTCGAACTTCGGTGATGTGCTGGGGGCCGTCTTGGCAGCGTTCATGCTGCTCTACTTCATCTCGAGGATGTGGAGCAAGCAGTGGGTCGACTTCGTCAAGACGGCCATGCTTCCCATCTCCATCTTCCTTCTGTATTGCACCACCTTCGCCGATGAGTCACTGGTGTTCGTCTATGCCACCGCATGTGGCGCATACAAGCGTCTGATCGTCTTCTTCGTGTGTGGCCTCTTCTTCTACAAACATCGTCGCAACCAGATGATCCCGTTCGTAATCGCCCTCCTTGCGACGCGCATCGGTATCCTCACGATGTACTTCGAACGCTACCTCACAAGGCAAGGCAATCTGGTTGGAGCGCACCTGCTGGTGTGTGGGATCCTGCTGGCGCTCGTGCTCACGACCCTCTACGTAGCCTTCAGGGAATACCGCAACAAGCTGCTCTCCATCGAGGAGGCCAATGAGGACATGAAGAGCAGTGAGGCCGTGATCGCGAGCGAGGAGTACTCCGGCATCAGGCAGCGTGCCCTGAATGAGATCGCCGAGCAGTTCCAGCTCTCCGGCCGTGAGAGTGACATCCTCCCCTACATAGCCAAGGGTCGCACAGCGCCCTACATCGCCGACGAGAT
>JAFRFV010000013.1 GCA_017434185.1 Coriobacteriales bacterium | reverse complement strand
TGCAGGAAATCGTGGGAAACGACTACTTGGTGAGCACGCTTATGGAGGGCGACTGGACGTATCTCGTGCGCTTCGCCGGAGATGATGACCAAGTCCTCAAGGAAGGCGTCCCGCTTCCTACGAGGGTCACGGTCGAGCGAATTGCACCGATAACCGTCGTATTCAAGGGTGCTACATAACGGTCGCGTGTTCTTATCATAAATGAGGATTATTCCTGTTTATGACGGAAGGGGAACGGTTTTGGCGAGAGGCGTGGCGAAAGTCCCTCAGGTCATGCAGATGGAGGCGCTGGAGTGCGGGGCCACCTGTCTGGCTATGATACTGGCGTACCATGGTCGGTGGGAGCCGCTCGAGAAGGTGCGCGAGCGGTGCGGCGTCTCCCGCGATGGCTCCAAGGCGTCCAACATCCTGAAAGCAGCGCGAAGCTACGGGCTCGCGGCACAGGGCGCCGCCGGCGATGTCGTCGCGCTGCGCGAGACCGGGTGCTTCCCCTGCATCATATTCTGGAACTTCAACCACTTCGTCGTGCTCGACGGGTTCAAAGGCGATTACGCTTACCTGAACGACCCAGCGCGCGGCGAGGTGAGAGTGAAGATGGAGGAGTTTGAGGAGAGCTTTACCGGGGTTGTGCTCATCTTCGAAAAGACCGATGCCTTCGTGGAGAGCGGCAAAAAGCCCAGCACGCTGCGTTATGCGAAGGAGCGCTTGGCTGGAATGGAGGTCGCCATCGCCTTCGTAATGTTGAGCGCAGCAATCGCATCGCTTGTGGGGATTGCGAACACATCGCTGAGTCGGGTCTTCATGGATCGTATCCTCACTGGTGAAAACCCCGACTGGCTCGGCCCGATTATAGCGTGCCTGTTGATCCTGGCGGCGATCACGGGTGTTGTTTCCATTCTGAACGCGATATACCTCGTGCGAATAAGGGGTAAGATCGCGGTCGTGTCGTCGTCGCGCTTCATGCGGCATCTTCTGCACCTACCCATCGGGTTCTATTCCCAGCGCATGATAGGTGACTTGCAGCAAAGGCAGTCGTCCAACGAAACTATCGCTTTTACCCTCATTGGGCAGCTGGCCCCTGTCGTCATTAACGTAATCATGCTGGTGCTCTACCTGGTTGTCATGCTGCGATACAGCCTGCTCCTCACGGTGGTGGGTGTGACCGCTGTTCTGCTGAACGCCCTTCTGGCACGCTACATATCCAAGCAGCGCGTGAACATCTCGCGCTCGGCGACGGCGAATTCCGGCAAGAAATACGCTGTGAGCGTGAGCGGTGTAGAGATGATTGAGACTATAAAAGCCGCTGGTGCCGAGAACAGCTTCTTCAATCGCTGGGCGGGTTACCAGGCTCTCATGAACAAAGATACCGTGCGCGCAGCGCGCCTGAACGAGTACCTTGGGTCGCTGCCCGCAGCAATTACGTCACTGACAAACGTCACCGTGCTCGTGCTCGGCGTCGAGCTGATAGTGGAGGGCGAGTTCACGCCGGGCATGTTGCTCGCGTTCACAGGCTTCCTCTCGTCGTTCATGACCCCAGTTAACCAGATCGTAGGCCTGGGTCAGACCGTCCAGGAGATGGAAACGCAGATGGAGCGCATCGAGGATATCATGAACTACGAAGTCGATGTTTCGGAGGTCTGTGAAGATCCTGCAGAAGTCGCTGGCCTGGAGGAAGAGTTCGGCTGCGAGAAGCTGCGCGGGCAAGTTGATCTGGAGGGCGTCTCCTTTGGGTACTCGCCGCTCGATCAGCCGCTTATCGATGGATTCGATCTGCACGTCGAACCTGGTCAGTGGGTGGCGCTCGTGGGCCCATCCGGCTGCGGGAAATCCACTATCTCGAAGCTGGTAAGCAGCCTTTATCAACCGTGGTCAGGCTCAGTGAGCTTCGACGGCATACCGATTGGGGAAGTCCCTCGCCCTATCCTGCGCGGGTCGTTGGCGGTCGTCGATCAGGATATCGTCGTATTCGATGACACGGTGTCGGACAACGTGAAGCTATGGGACGACTCCATCGAGGATTTCGAGGTCATTCTGGCCTGCCGCGATGCGGACATACACTCGGTCATCGCCGGGCGACAGGGCGGCTACTCGTCCCGCGTGTTGCCAGGCGGGCGCAATTTTAGCGGCGGCCAGCTGCAGCGGCT
>JAFRFV010000151.1 GCA_017434185.1 Coriobacteriales bacterium | reverse complement strand
CGGTTCCATCACCAACGAGGCCATCGAGCAGCTGGGTCTGGCCGAGGGTGGCAAGGCCGTCGCCATCATCAAGGCCACCGACGTCATGGTCGCTGTTGACTAAGCGTTTATCCGCAACATATTCCGCCAAGAAGGAGGCCGCCTCACCCGGGGCGGCCTCCGTGCATGCTTGGGGGTAAGTGCGGCGCTTATCCCCTGTCCGCTGCGCGGCGGGCGGGCACTCCGAATCGTCGGATCCGGCACTACCGAACCGGAAATCCGGTTTGGTAGGCCACCCAAAATGGAAATCCGGGGGAGCGGTAGTGAAAGTCACTCCAAACCGGCGAAAACGGTACACCGAAACCGATTATCCGGTTTGGTAGGCCACCCAAACCGGATTTCCGGTTTGGGAGTTCTGCCGAATCGGATTCCCAGTTTTGGAGTGCCCTCACCGAAGTACCACCAAACTGAATATTCAGTCTGGTGGTACCACCGATCTGAATATTCAGTTCGGCAGTGGATTCTGTGACCACATATCGGCGTGTTTCCGTGCGCTTATCCAAAAAGCCAGTTTGGTGGTACTACCGAACTGAATATTCAGTCTGGTAGTGGATTCGCAGGAAAGCGAAAAGGCCGGCTGGCAACATGCCAGTCGGCCTTCGTACGGTTCTGGTGGAGGTGCGGAGAATCGAACTCCGGTCCATGACAACCCCCTGGGAGCTTTCTCCAAGCTCAGTCAGCAGCAGAATCTCGAAGCCCACGCGGCTGATGACTCACGCGTGTGTTTCCAGTTGGTTCGGTCTTATCCGGGGCCATACCAACCACGTGCCCCAGAGCAGTTCCCTGAATGGCGTCTTGCAGGTGGCGGGAACATACACCTGGTCGACGTCGCAGCTTTTAACTAAGCAGCGAGGGCATAGCTGTTGTTGTCAATTAATTTGACGGTACCCCTGTTTATCGTGGCGAGGAGACCACGGCCTGCTTACTCCCTCAGAATCACCATGTCGAAACCGGTCACCCCCTAAGTGGAGGTCCAGCATCTGAACCTGTCAAAGAGCGTCCCAAAACACCATGTGCCTTGTGCATGGTCATGGGATTGCCAGTATAGCGGCTCGAAGTCAACTTGAACAGCCGCCAAATATTGCGGGTTGGCAACGCTTGTGAACGCAATATATGGTGTCAGACCAGCAACAACCCGATATGGTAGACGATGAAGGCCACGATATAGGCCACACAGAGCTGCATGGCGAGCGCTCCCAGGGCCTGCATGGTGCTTCCCAGTTCCTTGCGCGTGGCGGCGAAGGTGGCGATGCAGGGCACGTAGAGCAGGATGAAGACCAGGAATGTGTAAGCCGTGAGCGGGGTGAAGATGGTGGCGAGAGCCGCCGTGAGACCCGCCTCGGCACCGCCGGCGAGCAGCACCATGAGCGTACTCACGATGGCCTCCTTGGCAACGAGACCAGCAAGGAGCGCGGTGGTCGCCTGCCAGTTGCCCAGACCGAGCGGCGCGAAGATGACGCTCAGCTTGGTGCCGATGAAGGCCAGGATGCTGTCCGCGCTGTCCACCACGGGAGCGAAGGAGAGATCGAAGTTCTGTAGGAACCAGATGACGATGGTGCCCAGGAAGATGATGGTGAAAGCCTTGCGCACGAACTCGCGGGCGTTGTCCCACATGTGACGCAGCACGTCGGAGAGCGCGGGCATGCGGTAGGCGGGCAGCTCCATGACGTACATCATCGCGTCGCCCTTGAACACGGTGCGGCTCAGGATGAGCGCCAGGAGCAGAGCCACCAACACACCCATGACGTAGAGCGACACCATCACCAAAGCACCGTGGCTCTTGAAGAAGGCGGCCGTGATCATGGCGTAGACCGGCAACTTCGCGCTGCACGACATGAAGGGGATGAGCAGGACCGTGAACTTGCGGTCACGTTCGCTGGGCAAGCTGCGAGTGGCCATGATCGCGGGCACGTTGCAACCGAAGCCCACCAGGAGCGGAGCGAAGCTGCGTCCACTGATGCCCACCTTGCGCAGGAGCTTGTCCATAACGAACGAGACGCGCGTCATGTAGCCGCTGTCCTCCAGCAGGCTCAGGAAGAAGAACAGCACCATGATGAGCGGAAGGAACGAGAGGACGCTGCAAACACCCGCCCAAGCGCCGTTGATCACCAGATCGTAGACCCAATAACTGATGCCGGCATCGATCATGCGTTGCCCGAGCCAAGCGCCGGTCACATCGAAGAGCCATTCGAGCAGCTCCTGCAGCGGACCGCCTATCACACTGAAGGTGAGCCAGAACACCAGACCCATGATGCCCAGGAAGATGGGGATGCCCCAGAACTTGTTGGTCAGGTAGCGGTCGATGCGATCGCTGCGCTCCTGTTCCCTGCTCCAGCTGCGTTGCTTGATGCAGTCGCGGCAGAGCTCGTCGACGTAGTTGTAACGCATGCTGGCGAGCACGGTCTCGCTGTCCTGCCCGTATTCCGCCTCGAGATTCTCGACGATATGCTCGATCACGTGCATGTCGCCCGCGGGAATGCCCAAGCGCGCGGGGATGTCGGGGTCATGGGCCACCAACTTCCCCGCCACGTAGCGCACGCTCATCCCGGCATCGCGCGACTCGTCCTCGACGATGTGCGAGATGGAATGGATGGCCTTGTGCAGACCGCCACTGCAGAAATCGTAGTTACGGTGTTGTTGGGGAGAAGCCAGCAGGTCACAGATGCTCTTGGCGAGCTCGCTTATGCCCTGCTCCTTCGTCGCGCTGACGGGGAGCACGGGAACACCCAGACGATCGGACAGCGCCTGCGCGTCGATGACGGTGCCGCTGTTGGCCAACTCATCCATCATGTTGAGCGCGATGATCATGGGTGTGTTGAGTTCGAGCAGCTGCAGGCTCAAGTAGAGACCCGGCTCGATGTTGCCCACGTCGACCACGTTGAGGATAAGGTCCACTCCCCCACTGATGATGCTCTCCAGAGCCTCTTCCTCCTCCGGACCGTAGGCGTTGAGGGACAACAGGCCGGGCATGTCGATGATGGTCAGCTCACGATCATCCGCATGACGGGCGAGCTCCGGTTTGAGCGTACCGGTCTCGATCTGGGTGGTGACTCCGGGATAGTTGCCCACGTGGGCTTTCAGACCGGTGAGGGCATTGAACAACGCGCTCTTTCCGCTGTTCTTGCCACCCACCAGGGCGATGCGAGCGGAAGCTGTACCCTTCTTCCCCGCGCTCATGAGGCATCCACCTCGACTCGGACGAGTTTCGCCTCATCACGGCGCAGGCTCAGGACGTAGCCACGCAAGGCGACTTCGATGGGGTCGCCCATGGGAGCGAGGCGCTTGACCTCCAGATGGGTGTCCGGGGTGAGGCCCATGTCGAGCAGTTTCATGCGTTGCAGCCGCTTACCGCCTATGCCGATGACCTTGGCTGACTGGCCCACATCGAGGTCAGCCAGGAACGTATCGCCGATTGCCCACACCCCCCAGTTGGAAGATAACGCCCGTTATGGCTCGGCGATAAGATTAACCCAAGGTTAACAACTTTCCCAGTCCGACCAGGAGGGAACCCAGCAAAAGGAGCCCCAGGAAGGTGAGGGCGACATTGCGCAGCCAGGGCAGGAACCCCAGCTCATCCATGTCGAGGAAGCGGTACGGCCACCACCGCTCGCGACCCTTGCCGGCAAGGGGGATGCGCAGCTTGGCGCAGATCACGATCAGCAGGAAGTACGCGAGCGGCAGCAGGAGCCACAGGAAGGCATCCGCCCAGACGAGGCCGCGCTTATCACCCACCAGAAGCCAGAAGAGCAGCGTGAGCAATGGGACCACGTAATGTTGCAGGATGGTGTCACGCACGCCCACATGGAGGTCCTGGCATGACTGCCTGAAGTGACACATGCAGTCGGTCAGGATGAAGAAGAACACGAGCATAGCCACCTGCACGGCAGCGGTGATGGAGAGCTGGAGCGTGGGGTCGACCACGAAGGATAGTGCGCTCCCCCGCCCCGTGAAGCACCAGACGAGGTAAAGGGCGAAGTAGATGGCGGCGAGCAGGATGCTCAGGTTGGTGTAGTAGAAGAGCAGCGTTCCGTAATGATGTTTCCGGCTGCGATCGAAGACCTTCTGTGCGCCGGCGAGACCAAGCAGGGCCGCCACGAGGGCGGCCCCAGCCAGTATGCATGCGAGTATGTCGATGGCAGCCGCCACGATCGCGTGACTAGGCTTCCGGTTGGTCGGTGGCCTCAGCCGCCTTGGCGGCCGCGATCTTAGCGAGCTCCTCCTCTTCGAGCACGCGGTAGGCGACCTTGCCCACCAGGGTCTTGGGCAGCTCGTCACGGAACTCGATCTCGTATGGCAACGCGTAGCGGGCGATGTTCTTGCGAGCGTACTCCATGATCTTGGCCCTGGTCTCGTCGTTGGCGGGAACGTCGGGCTGGAGCAGGGCGACGACCTTGACCGTCTGCAACTGGTAGGGGTCGGGCACGCCGATGACGCAGCTCATGTGGATGAGCTCG
>JAFRFV010000150.1 GCA_017434185.1 Coriobacteriales bacterium | reverse complement strand
GTCTTGCCATCCCTGAGACCATCAAGCTGGTGCCCGGGGCGATCAACGCGATGCCCACTTTGGAATCGATCACCATCAAAGGTGGCCCCACCGCGATCCATCCGGAAGGCAACACGGGCTATCTGCGCTGGGGGAAGTGCACGCTCTATCCCAGGGGCCGCACCGCTCAGGAGGCGACTCTGGACAGCAAAGCCGACGAGATCAGCATCGTGAACCATCCGCACCTGCGCAAGGCCATCATCGCAGCATGTGACGAAGGCAACAGCGTGGCGACCTTCAAGAATTGCGACGCACTCGAAGAGGTCGTGCTGCCGCAGAAGGGCGTCGCGAAGGTTGTTGTCGATAGCTGCCCCGCGTTCAAGCGGCTCACCATCCCCAAGGACGTCAAAGGGCTCAGCGTGGAGACAAGGAAATGCCACGCGCTCAAGGAACTCGATGTCTCGATGGGACTCGACGTACTGGGGCTTGATTGCTGTGGGGGACTCGAGATGCTCAAAGTGGCTGCTCCTTTCAAGAGCGTCAGCATCAGTTCCTGCGACTATCTGCCCGGCGTCAACGGCACCACCTGCTTCCAGTTCCCCGCTGGCACGAAGCGGATCAATATCGGCGTGGACCCCAAGGCCCCCTCGATCAAGCGCCAGCTCATCATCCATCCGGGCTGCGAATACATCCAGGTGCACATCCCCAACCTGGGTTATGTCGAGTTCAAGGAGGGCTTCACCGAGCTCGCTACGGGCCAATACATGATCGGCACCTTGATGGGTTGGGGCTGGGTGAAGAACGCGAAGATCGTCCTTCCGCGGTCCCTCACCAAGGTGGGCGACCACAATCTGAGTGGCATCGACGCCAGCACATGCACCCTCGTCTGGCCCAACCTGGAGACGGCGCAACTCGTCTACCACCCCAACCAGCCGAACACGAACGGCGCGTACAACTTCCGCACCAAGTACTGGAGGAGCCAGGGCCGTTGTGCCTACTGCGGTGGTCGCATCGGCGGTCTGCGCACCAAGAAGTGCACGAGCTGTGGCAAGGAACCCAAGTAGAACGAGTAAGGAGGCGTCGACGCCATGACGCGGAGTCTCGACCCCGATGCACCGTATCCCTACGATGATTCCAATCCGGTGAGGTCGGGCATCCCCGGTCGCACCTGGACCATCATCGTCATCCTGGCGTTGGTGGGTCAGATCGCCTGGGCGGTGGAGAACAACTTCTTCAACCTGTTCATCCAAGACGTTTTCGGGGCGTCGCTCTCGCACGTCGCACTCATGGTGAGCGCGTCGGCTCTCACTGCCACCGCGACGACACTGCTGGTGGGCGCGTGGAGCGACCGGGTGGGCCGCCGCAAGGTCTTCGTGGTCGTGGGTAGCCTGTTGTGGGGCTTATCCATATGCGCCTTCGCGGTGTTGCAGAACGCGAGTGACGCGCTTGCGCGTGATGCTGCCGCTGCCGCATCACTGGGCATCACACTCACCATCATCTTCGACTGCATCATGACCTTCTTCGGCAGCACGGCCAACGACGCGTGCTTCAACGCTTGGCTCACCGACATCACCAACGACACGAACCGCGGCAAGGTCGAGGGCGTCAACTCCGCGATGCCGCTGCTCAGCATGCTTGTGGTCTTTGGTGGCGCCATGTTCCTCATGATCGTGGGCTCCGACGGCAGCGTCACCTACGACTACTCGTTGTTCTTCACCATCATCGGTGCGGTGGTGATCGTGGCGGGCATCGTGGCCGCGTTCATGATGGAGGACTCGCACCCGGAGCGCCGTCCCAAGGGCGGCTTCCTCAAGTCGGTCGCGTACGGCTTCACGCCCGCGGCCATGCGCGAGAACAAGGCGCTCTACCTGCTGCTGGTCACCTTCTGCATCTTCGCCATCGGCATGCAGGTGATCATGCCCTACTACGTGCTCTACCTGCGGCTTCCCTACATCCTGGGCGAGAACTACGTCTTCGTGATGGCACCCTGCATCATCATCGCCGCCGTGTTCACGATCGTCTATGCCCGTCAAGTGGATAAGCACGGCTTCAACCTGGCCATCATCGTGCCCTTCGGGCTGTTCATCATCGGCTGCATCGTACTTGCGGCGGTCAAGTCGGCGGTGATGGTGTTCGTCGGCAGCGCGCTCCTGCTGTCCGGCTACCTGAGCGGTGCTGCGTGCTTTGGCGCCGAGATCCGCAACAGGACGCCCGTGGACCGCGTGGGCCTCTTCCAGGGCCTGCGCATCTTCATGATCGTGCTCGTTCCCATGCTCATCGGCCCCTGGCTGGGTAGCCTCATCAGCACGTTCTCCGCGAACAGCGCCATCGTGAGCCTGGGCTTCGGTGTGGTGGGTGACGGCTTCACGCCGTCGTCGCTCATATTCGCGCTCGCTGCTCCCTTTGCGGCCCTCGCATGGGGGATCATCAAGACCTTCCGCAAGAGCATCCTCAAGTAGCGAGCGCAGCGCGCCCGCCGCACGCAGCGCCCGCCGCGCCCTCGCCCTAGTTGATCTTGAGCGTCTCCCAGAGGTCGTTGACATAGGCGAGCATCTCGTTGCTCAGGTTGCGATAGGCCGCCTCGTTGTAGATCTCGCGGAAGCCGCCCTTATCCGAAAGATCCGGATAGAGCACCTCCATGGTCTCATCGCCCATCTCGTCGATGTAATCCTCGTTCTCGACCACGAGCGAATTGGGGCAGGCGTAGTAGATGTACTCCGCATTGGCGATGGCCGGCTCCTGGCTGAGCATGTAGTTGATGAAGATCTCCGCGAGCTCCTTGTCCTGGCAGCAGCTGGGGATGCACATGGCGTCCACGAAGTAGTTGGTGTTCTCGGGGTAGTAGAAGCGCAGGTCGACGTTGTCGGCAGCGGCATCCAGCATGGTGAAGTAGTCACCGGCGTAGTAGGCACCGATGGCCGCCTCGCCGCTCTCCATCATGTTGTAGATCTCGTCCATCACGTAGCTCTTGACCAGCGGCTGCTGCTTCTGCAGCTCGGCCAGGGCGCGGTCCCAATCGGCGGGGTCGTTGCTGTTCACGTCGATGCCCAGCTTGTACTGTGCGGTCGCGAAAGCATCACGCGAGTTGTTGAACTGCAGGATCTGGCCCTTGTACTTGGGATTCCACATGAGATCCCAGTCACCGGTGTCGGCTTCGTCCACCACGTTGGCGTTGTAGATGATGCCCACCACGCCGTAGGTATAGGGCACACTGTAGCGATCGTCCGGGTCGTAGTAGAGGCCGCGGTAGTCCTCGCCGATGTATTGGTAATTGGGGATGTTGCTGAAGTCGAGCGGCAGCAGCATGCCCTCGCTGGCCATACGCGAGATCATGTAATCGCTGGGAAAGATCACGTCGTAGCTCACGGCACCGCTCGAAAGCTTGGCGTACATGTCCTCGTTGCTGGTGTAGGTGCTGTAGTTGACCTTGACCTTCTCGCCGTATTCCTCCTGGTACCATTCCTCGAAGGCGCGGATAGTGTCGAGGCTGTCGTCGCCACCGTCGCTGATGTACTCGCCCCAGTTGTAGACGTTCAGGGTGCGCACGTTGCCGGCGCCGATGCTCACGGCCACAAGAGCGATGACCGCCACCGCGAGGATGCCGGTGGCGCCCCACAGGATGCCCTTGCCACGACGGCCGGAGCTCTCGAAACGCTCTCGGCGCTCACCGCGACGGGCGGCGCGTTCCATGCTCTTGGCGTGGCGTCGCTGGGCGGCCACGACGTCTTCTTGGTCGTCATCGTCGCCGGCCAGGTTGGAGAAGATCAACAGCGCCAGGATCACGAAGAAGATGAGCGTCGCGAGGGCGTACATCTCGGGCGTGACGGTCTTCTTGGTCATGCTGTAGATGAAGATGGGCAGGGTCTGGAAGCCGTTGCCCACGGTGAAGTAGCTGATGACGAAGTCGTCGAGCGAGAGCGCGAAGGCCATGATCAGGCCGGTGGCGATACCGGGCATGATCTCCGGCAGCGTCACCTTGAGGAAGGCGCGCAGGGGAGTGCAGCCCAGATCCATGGCGGCCTCCGGCAACGATGCGTCCATCTGCTGCAACTTGGGCAACACCTGCAGGATCACATAGGGCAGGCAGAAGGTGATGTGCGCGCAGAGCATCGTCCAGAAGTTCAGGCTGGTGGCGGCGCCGAACAGACGCCCCACGAACACGAACATGAGCATGAGGGAGACACCGGTGATGATGTCGGGGTTCATCATGGGGATGTTCGTGACAGTGTCCACGGTGAAGCGCGCGGCCTTGCTGCGCAGGCGGTTGATGCCCACGCTGGCGGCGGTGCCCATGATGGTGCTGATGGTGGCAGCGGAAAGAGCCAGGATCAGGGTGTTGCGCAGCGCGCGCAGCGCCTCACCGTCGCGGAAGAGCTCGCGATACCAATAGGTGGAGAATCCGCCCATGACGCTCAGGGAGCGCGCCTCGTTGAAGCTGAACACCATCATGACCACGATGGGAGCGAACAGGAAGAACAGGATGAAGCCGGTATAGACCTTGGACCACTTCTTCATGCGCTCACCCCCTTAGCCCCGTGCCCGCTTGTTGGTGTAGTACTGCACCGGGATCATGATGG
>JAFRFV010000149.1 GCA_017434185.1 Coriobacteriales bacterium | reverse complement strand
GGTGTTCCTGTTCTACTAGCGTGACCTGAACTGACGGTGGGGGACACACCTCCTTCGGAGGAATGTCCCCCACCGCAGTCCGTCTCGGTCGGGCGAATCCGCCCCCCCTCACCCCTTGGACTCGTCCGTCCGAAGCGCGTATCCCCAGCCCTTACGACGCCTTGCCGAAGCACTCTCAGTGCTCTATAATATTCTCAAATCCGGAATCGACTCCGTTTTTGAGAGGGACTCATGTATATCGAGCGTTCTGCGGAGACGCTGGTAAGGAGTTACAGCGACCACTTCAAGGTTATTGCCGTCACCGGCCCACGCCAGGTTGGTAAAACCACGATGCTCATGCATCTTGCACAGCAGGATGCTGAGCGGGGCATCGAGCGAGCATATGTGAGCCTCGACGATGTGTCTCTGCAGATGCTCGCGAAGGATGACCCCGCGCTCTTCCTTCAGCGATTCAAGCCCCCCATCATCATCGACGAGATCCAGAAAGCGCCTGAGCTGCTCCCTTACATCAAGCATGCGGTTGATGGCTCTTCACGCAATGGACTCTTCTGGCTCGCGGGCTCGCAGCCGCTCCATCTCATGAGGGGTCTTTCCGAGTCCTTGGCAGGGCGCGTGGGCATCATCGAGCTGCTCGGTCTGTCGAATGCGGAGCTTGCGGGTAAACCGAATGTCCCCTTTGACCCGACGCAGGAGTATTTCCTCGCTCGCAGCGAACAGATGACTTCGTTCGGCGTCACGGAAGCATACCGGAGGATCATTGCGGGATCGCTGCCCGGCATCCAGTCGCTCCCTGACGATTTGCGCAGGGGAGCCTACGAATCGTATATCGACACCTACGTCATGCGTGATATCCATGATCTGTCGCAGGTCACCGATGAGCTCAAGTTCCGCCGCTTCATGGCAGCATGTGCGTCGCTCACGTCGAAACCGGTCGTGTATGCCCAGCTCGCTCGTGTGGCCGACGTCGATGAGAAGACCGCCAAAGCGTGGACCTCGTTGCTGGTGAGCAGCTATCTTGTCAAGATCGTCCAGCCATATTCGAACAATCTGCTCAAGCGCTTGAGCAAACAGCCCATCATGCACTTCACGGATACCGGCTTGGCCGCGCATCTGGCTGGCTGGTACAGCGCGGAAGCGCTGAGTGTTGGCGCGTTGAGTGGACAGGTTTTCGAAACGTTCGTCTTCGACGAGATACTCAAGTCGCACGTCAATGCCGGTTTGCAACCCCAGCTCAGCTTCTTCAGGAACAATGACAAGAAGGAGATCGATCTCCTGCTCGAATGTGACGGGCGCATGCATCCGATCGAGGTGAAGCTGTCAGCGTCACCAAGGAGATCAGACACCAAGAACTTCGGGGCGCTCGGTCCCCTTGCTGCCGATGATGTTCCAGCCGAGCTGGTGGCTTTCAAGCGCGAGATCGGGATGGGAGCGGTTGTATGCATGAGTGAGAGCGCTTATCCGCTGAGTGAGAATGCATGGGCGTTTCCCGCTTGGGCGATCTGATGGATCCCGTCGCACGTTGACCGTGCCTTTCGACATGAAGAGATTCTCTGCGATGCGTGGCGCGGAATAGCCCTTGAGCGCCTGCTCCAAGACTTCCATTTCCCGAGGTGAGAGTTTGTACACCTTGGCGGCCTCCAAGTAGTTCCTGCTCTCACCCTGAGTTCCAGGGTGTGCGCAAGCTGGGCGTCTACAACCCGCGTCGCAACGAGGTCTACACGCTGGATGTGGATCGCATCGACCCCGAGGTGATCAAGTACGTCGCCGATTGATCATCGGCTACGGGCTGCCGGGGCGGATCTAGGGAAGTAGGGTGGCGCGCCGTGATGGCGCGCCACTTGCGTGTTGGTGTGGGAGTGCGACGCTTATCCCCTGTGATCGCGTTTCCTGCCGGCGATCTTCTTGCGTAGATACTCGCCGGTCATGAGCGGATGACGCAGCGCCATGCGTGGCGCGGCATAGCGCATGATGGCGCGGATGCGCTCCCGGGCCTCGCCGCGCTGGCAATGGATACTGCAGTCCTGGCAGTTGCCCGTGTGCCCGAAGGGGCATGCCTGGGTGCGCGCGAGCGTGGCCTCGACGCTTGCTCGACAATCTGGACACAGGCCGGCGTCATCCTGCTGGGTACGCTCGTGATGGGCGCGGCAGTAGATGCGCGCCATCGCCTCGAACGTCTTGAGGTCCTTGTTCTTGCGGTCGTTCATGTCTGGCATTCGTCGACGCTTGGCCCGGCCTGGGTGATGGTGTCGCCGAGCTCGTATCGTCGTCCTCCTGATTCGATTGTACCATCTGTACCGGCAGGGGCATTTCTATCTTCTGTATGAAAATGGCGCCTGGGCGACTGTCCATTTTTATACGATTTGCCAAATCGTATAAAAATGGAGGGACGCGCAGAGTGCGGCATGTTTCCGCGCTGCTCCGCAGCCTACCACCTATCGCTCATTCGTCTATGGTTCGCAGCTTGGTCGTGGATGAAGTCGTGAACACGAACTAACTCGAGGGGGTTCATAGCACCCGGAAGCAGATAGATGCGCTTCTTGGACAGGATGCCAAGCCAGGTGACAGGAGTAGATTCGGAGAACTGGCGCGATTGTATCTAGGCTTGAGTGAGGGGAGAGCCTCCAAGCCTACTTGCGTGGAGGATGTCCGCGCTTTGTACGATCGAGTCATGGAAGGTGAACCCCTTGTTGGCAATGAACCTGATGGGAAGTTGTTCAGAGCAGGGGGCGTCGAGGTGATCGGGGAAGGTGGCCGCATCATCCATTCGGGTCTCCAGCCTGAATCCGCCATCATCGAAGCGCTTGAGAAGATGATCGCCTTGATGTCTTCTCCCGAGGTTCCCGAGTTGTACAGCTCGATCGCTTCGCACTATCTCTTCGAGTTCATCCACCCGTTCTATGACGGCAACGGGAGAGCTGGCAGATACTTGCTTGCTACCGGATTGTGCTCTCCCTTATCCGTCGCCACGACGCTGTCCTTATCGCGCACGATCGCCGCGCACCGTGATGCGTATTATCGTGCCTTCCGCATCACGGAAGATCCGCTCAACCACGGCGAGCTCACTCATTTCGTGATCACGATGATGGAGCTCATAGGCGAGGCACAGGAGCAGGTCATAGGCGATCTTGAGCTTCGCAAGAGTCGTTTGGAGGAGGCAAGGGGCCTGGTGCACGCTGCCATCGAAGAGCACGTCTTGCAGGAGAAGGAGGCTGACATCATCTTCCAGCTGCTCCAGGTGACGCTCTTTGGTGTGTCCGGCGAAGCCCGTTTGACGGAGATTGCGAGTCACGTCCATGTTGGACCACAGATGGCGAGGAAGTATGTGAAGAAGCTGGAGGATTGTGGACTCGTG
>JAFRFV010000148.1 GCA_017434185.1 Coriobacteriales bacterium | reverse complement strand
TCCACGCCCATCCGCCCCTGACCACGGCCTTTACCCTGACCGGGCGGGATATGAACGAGGACGCGCCGGTCGTATCGCCGGCCTCGAGGTGAAGCGTATCATCAACGAGCCCACCGCTGCTGCTCTGGCCTATGGTCTGGATAAGACCAACAAGGACCAGAAGGTCCTGATCTTCGATCTGGGCGGCGGTACCTTCGATGTCTCCATCTTGGAGCTGGGTGATGGCGTCTTCGAGGTCCTGGCCACCAGCGGTGACAACCACCTGGGCGGCGACGATTGGGATCAGCGCATCATCAACTGGCTCTGCGACAAGTTCAAGGCCGACACCGGCATCGACCTGCACGGTGACCCCATGGCCATGCAGCGCCTGAAGGAGGCCGCCGAGAAGGCCAAGATGGAGCTCTCCAGCACCCAGCAGGCCAACATCAACCAGCCCTTCATCTCCATGGATGCCAGCGGCCCCAAGCACCTGGACTACACCCTCACCCGTGCCGAGTTCGAGCGCATCACCCGCGACCTGCTCGAGCGCTGCAAGAAGCCCGTCCAGAACGCCATGCGTGACGCCGGTCTGTCCATGGGCGAGATCAACGAGGTCATCCTGGTTGGCGGTTCCACCCGTATGCCCGCCGTCCAGCAGCTGGTGAAGAACATCACCGGCAAGGAGCCCAACATGTCCGTGAACCCGGACGAGGTCGTGGCCATCGGCGCTGCCGTCCAGGGCGGCGTGCTGTCCGGCGACGTCGAGGGCATCCTCCTGCTGGATGTCACTCCGCTGTCCTTGGGCGTCGAGACCCTTGGTGGCGTCATGACCAAGATGATCGAGCGCAACACCACGATCCCCACCCGCAAGACCGAGATCTACTCCACCGCAGCGGACAACCAGACCTCCGTCGAAATCCACGTGCTCCAGGGCGAGCGCGAGATGGCCGCGGGCAACAAGACCCTGGGTCGCTTCCAGCTCAACGGTATCCCGGCCGCCCGCCGCGGCATCCCGCAGATCGAGGTCACGTTCGACATCGATGCCAACGGTATCGTGAACGTGTCCGCGAAGGATCTGGGCACCGGCAAGCAGCAGCAGATCACCATCAGCGGTTCCACCGCTCTGAACGACGACGAGGTCAACCGCATGGTCAAGGACGCCGAGGCCCACGCCGAGGAGGATCGTCAGCGCAAGGAGGAGGCCGAGGTCCGCAACAACGCCGACTCCCTGATGTATGCCACGCAGCAGACCCTGGATGACCTTGGGGATAAGGTCCCCGCGGAGACCCGCGGTGGTGTCGAGGCCGCCATCGCCGATGTGAAGAGCGCCCTGGCCGGCACGAGCATCGAGGCCATCAAGGACGCCACCAACAAGCTGCAGACTGCGAGCTACAAGTTGGCTGAGATCGTCTACCAGTCCGAGCAGGCCGGTGCGGCCGCTGGTGACCCCGGTGCCGGTGCTCCCGCTGGTGGTTATGGCAACGACGACGTGGTCGAGGCCGACTACGAGGTCGTCGACGACAAGAACGACTGGAAGTAGGGAACACGAGGCGCAAGAAGCCTCCGAGCCTGAGGACACGTTAGTGGCGGAGGCTACCCACGGGTAGCCTCCGCGCATGCCCAGAAGGGAAGCAGACATGACGAGGAAGAAGATCAAGGTCGAGGTCGTCACCAAGGACGACTCAGCGGATAAGCGCGTCGAGAACGAGGTTGCGGAAGAGACGATCTCCGAGCAAGCAGAGGGCCTCTCGGAGACGGGGTCTCCGCTAGAGGACCGTTCCGCGGAGACCCCGTCTCCTGCGGCCCAAGCCAACGCTTCCGCTTCCGCAGCCGAGGTCGAGGCGCCGGACGCGGGGGCGGCCGAGGCGAAGACCGAGACCGCGGATGCTTCTTCCTCGTCTGCGGCTGCAGACGCCGAGGACATCCTGGAAGCGGCGGCACAGATCGTGGATGACGCAGCCGCCGATGAGGCCGCCGCGCAGTCAGCCGCCCGCATCGAAGAGCTCGAGACCTCCCTTGCCGCCGCCAAGCAGGAGGCGGCCGACGCCAAGGATCGCCACGTGCGTCTGCAGGCCGAGTGGGACAACTACCGCAAGCGCACCACCAACGAGCGCGAGGCCGAGCGCCTGCGCGCCACGGAGCGTCTGGTCAAGGAGCTGCTCCCGGTGATCGATGACATGGAGCGCGCCATCACCTACACCGATGCCGACGCCCCCGCGTCCAGTGTCCTGGCGGGCATCACCGCCATCCGCGACAAGATGCTCGGCGTTCTGGCGAAGGAGAAGGTCAGCCCGGTCGACCCCACCGGCCAGCCCTTCGACGCGCTTATCCACCAAGCGGTCGGTCGGGTGGAGGACGACAGCGTGCCCGACGAGACCGTCATGCAGGTGTACCAGAAGGGCTATGACATGGCAGGCCGTTGCATCAGGCCCGCCATGGTCACCGTGAGCAGCGGTGGCCCGGCCCGCGACAAGGAATAGCACGCGCCCAGTGCGCTTCGAGGAAAGGAGGTGATGCGGAATGAAGAGCGGCAAGGAGAGCTATTACGACATCCTTGGCGTGGATAAGTCCGCCACTCCCGACCAGATAAAGAAGGCCTTCCGCAAGAAGGCCCGCGAGCATCACCCCGATGTTGGAGGCAGCGAAGAGGACTTCAAGCGCATCAACGAGGCCTACGAGGTGCTGTCCGACCCCCAGAAGAAGAAGGAATACGACCTGTACGGTAGCATGGGCGGCCAGGGCGGTCAGTGGACCGGCGGCAGTCCCTTCGATGGTTACGATTTCAGTGACTTCGACTTCGGCGGAACCGGCAGCATGTGGAGCGAGTTCGTCGAGAACTTCCGCCAGGCGTCCGGTGAGTCCAGCCGCTCCAAGCGCAATCGCAAGGGGCAGGAGCTGCAGGTGAGTCTGGAACTCACCTTCGAGGAAGCCTTCAACGGCTGCACCAAGCGCGTCGCCATCCGCATCCCCAGCACCGGCGAGAAGCAGACCATGGACGTGCGCGTGCCCGCGGGTGCCGTGGACGGCGGCAAGCTGCGTTATCGCGGCAAGGGCGAGTACGGCAGCGGCAAGGGCGAGCGCGGCGACCTGATCATCGTCACCAAGGTCAAGCCCCACAGGATCTACTCCCGCGATGGTGCGGACGTGATCATGGAGCTGCCCGTCTCCATCGACGAGGCCGCCCTGGGCGCCAATGTCACGGTGCCCGCACCCGATGGCACCTGCGTGAAGCTGCGCATTCCCGCCGGTACCCAGAGCGGCAAGGTGCTGCGCATTCCCGGTAAGGGCGCCAAGGATGTGAAGAGCGACAGTTACGGAGCCCTGAACGTGCATGTGAGGGTGGTCGTCCCCGTGGAACTCAACAGCGCCCAGAAGGCGTCGCTGGAGGCATTCCGCGCTGCGAGCACGGGACAGAACTCCGTCCGGCCCGCGATCGATGCCAAGGTGAAAGAGGTGCATTCGAATGCCCATGAGTGATAGGGATCGCCCCCTGTACATGATCAGCGTGGCCGCGGAGCTCACGGGCATGCACCCCCAGACCCTGCGCATCTACGAGGCCAAGGGTCTGGTGAAGCCCAAGCGTTCCGCCGGCAACACCCGCATGTACTCCCAGGCCGACATCGAGCGTCTGGAGCTGGTGAGTCAACTCACCGCAGAAGGCATCAACCTGGCGGGTGTCATGCGCATCCTCGACCTGAAGGAGCGCCTGGACGCCAAGGAGGACGAGGTCGCGGCGCTGCGCAAGCAGATCGCTTCCCTTGAGGATAAGGTCCACGAGTACGAGATGCAGAAGACCATCACCGCGTTGGCGCGCATGGACAGCACGCCCGCACTCCCCAAGTACCCACGTGGCTTCTAGTTAGGAGGTCATTATGAGATTGGATAAACTCGCGCTTTCCGCACAGGAAGCGCTTCAAGCAGCCATGGGCATCGCCAGCGATGCCGAGGCGGCGACCGTCGAGAGCGAGCACATGCTCAAGGCGCTCTTCGAGAGCAAGGACCAGAACATCTCCAGCATCCTGGAGCGCATCGGCGCCGACCCGCGCGCCATCGAGCGCAGCCTGGACGACCGTATCGCCAAGGCACCCAAGATGCATGGCGGCAATATCATGAACATGGGCTTTGGCAACCGTCTGGCCAAGGTGCTCGACAACGCAGTCAAGGCGGCCACCCGTCTGGGCGACTCCTATGCCACCACGGAGCACCTGCTGATCGCCCTTGCCGACGACCCCGGTGACGCCGGCAAGATCCTGAACGTGGCGGGTGTCACCTCCAAGCGTGTCGAGCAGGTGTACAGCGAGCTGCGCGGCGCCAACCGCGTGACGGATGCAGCCAGCAAGACCGAGCTCGCAGCGCTCGACAACTATGGTCGCAACCTGACCCAGGCCGCCCGCGAGGGCAAGCTGGACCCGGTGAGCGGCCGCATCGACGAGATCAGCCGCACCATCCAGGTGCTGTCCCGCCGCACCCAGAACAACCCCGAGCGCATCGGCGAGCCCGGTACC
>JAFRFV010000147.1 GCA_017434185.1 Coriobacteriales bacterium | reverse complement strand
TCGACGTGCTGGGTGCGACCGGCGCGTACAACGTGGGCGAGATCAACAATGACCCCATCAAGAACATGCGCCTGATCAAGGGTGCCGTCGACCGCCTACCGGACGACCTGCGCGACGACGTGGGCAACATGTTCCGCGAGATGTTCCGCCTCCTGCGCGGCGAGGCGGTCGAGAAGGCGAAGGACAACCTGCCCTTCCGCAAGGACGCAGGGGATCAGCGCGACGCTCCCGCCGAGCCCACCGAGCCCGCGCCCGACCCGATCGTGCCCGTCGAGCGCGGCGAAGAGCCGGAGGAACCGCTGCACGTGGTGGTGGCACTGCCCGATGGCGACTACATGGACTTCAGCTGACGCCACTTGCACCAGCGGCGTCACGGACTGCGGATCAGATCAGGCTGTCCAGCGTGCGCCAGCCCAGCTCGGCGCACTTCACGCGTGCGGGCATGCGGCTGATGCTCTCGAGTTCGTAGGCCTCGTCGAGTTCGTCCTGCTCCTCTTCCGTGAGCTCATCGCCCTGCACCATGCGGAAGAACAGGCCCGCCAGACGCTTGGCATCCGCGACCGGCATGCCACAGATGAGTTCCGCCATGATGTCCGCACTCGCCTGCGACACAGCGCAACCGCTTCCCGTGAACGCGGCCTCCTCGATCGTGCTTCCATCATCTGATAAGCGCAGCCTCAGCACCATCTCATCGCCGCAGCTGGGATTGACGCCCTCACGCTCATGCGTGTAGTCCTCGAGCTCGTATTTGCATTCAGGATGCGAGTTGTGCTCCATCAGCGCCGCTGTGTACACGCTTCCACCCGCCATGTCCTCATCCTTTCTTGTTCGTGTCCCACCAGCGACCCGGTGGTGTCAGTCCATCAAACCCACCATCAACCGTGGAACATCGCCCAGACATGCTTCAGGCCCATGATCAGGCGGTCGATATCGACGCGGTCGTTGTAGAAGGCCAACGACACACGGCAGCAAGCCCCTATGCCCAGATGCGTCAGAAGCGGCTGCGCGCAGTGATGACCTGCGCGGATGGCCACGTTGTCCATGTCCAGGATGGACGCGACGTCATGCGGGTGGATGCCGCAGATGTTGAAGCTCACCACGCCGTGGTGTTCCGCGGGATCCTGCGGCCCGATGAGGCGGATGAAGTCGAGCTCGCCCATGCGGCGCATGCACTCCTCCACGAGGATGCGCTCGCGCTCCTGCATGATCTCGAAGCCCACACTCTCGACGTAGCCCAACGCGGCATCGAGGGCGTAGATGCCCGCGGCATCCTGCGTACCCGCTTCGAACTTCTCAGGGACGGGTGCCCATGTGGCTTCCTGCTCGGTCACGGAATCGATCATCTCGCCGCCCGTCAGGAACGGCGGCATGACGTCGAGCAGTTCGTGGCGACCCCACAGCACGCCGATGCCGAAGGGACCGAACACCTTGTGACCCGAGAACGCGAAGAAGTCGCAGCCCAGCTCGGGGATGGAGATGGGAAAATGCGGCACCGACTGCGCGCCGTCAACCACCATCACGGCGCCCATCTCGTGGGCGATGCGGCCCATGAGCTGCACGTCGTTGGCGATGCCCAGCACGTTGGACACATGCACGGCGCTCACGATCTTCGTGCGCGGTCCTATCTTGGCGCGCATCTCGGCCTCGTCGATCACACCCTGCTCGTTGGGATACATGTAGACCAGCTTCGCACCGGCTGCCCGGCAGGCCTGCTGCCAGGGTATCAGGTTGGAGTGGTGCTCCATGATGGTGATGCAGACCTCATCCCCGGGCCCCAGCACCGTGGGCGCATAGGAATGCGCCACCAGGTTGAGAGCCTCGGAGGTGTTGCGGCAGAAGATGATATCGTGCGCGTCCTTCTTGCCGTCAAGGCCCAGGAAGCGGGCCACGTGGGCGCGCGAAGCGTTGATGGCCTCGGTCGCCTCGGCTGAGAGGCGGTACAGACCACGCAGCGCGTTCGCATTCATGGTCTCGTAGAAGCGCTCCTGCGCCTCCAGCACCGCTTGTGGACGCTGCGCCGTGGCGGCGCTGTCGAGGAACGCCAGGCTGGGATTGCCGGCCAGCAGCGGGAAGTCCCTCTTGAACGTCGAATCAGCCAACATCGTCGCACGCGCGTTGTGGGCATCCCACTCCGCACGTCCCGACTGCGTCAGAACGCTCTCACCATGCAGCCTACGCTCATTCACTTTGGCAGCCATCATCATGCCTCCTCATCGAACAGAGCGGCGAAACCGGGAACGACCCGCTCGCCAACACGCAGCACGGCGGCTTGCGTCAACTCATCGGGCGCTTCGATGGCCGCCTGCTCCAGTGCCGCGGCCACGAACATCGACTCGGCGCTCTCCTGCGAAAAGCCGCGGCTCGCCAGATAGAACAGCTGCTCTTCGCGGATGTGCCCGATGGTCGCACCGTGGTCGCCCGCCACATCGTCCTCGTTGCAAAGGATCACGGGGACGGTTTTGTTGCGCACGCCTTCATCCACCAGCAGCACCGTCTCGCTCTCGCGGCCCTGCGAACCCTTGCAGCCGCGGATGAGATCGATCGTGCCACGCAGGGTCTTCCTGCTCGTGCCCGCCAGAACGCCGTTCGCGTCCAGCTTGCACTGGCTACGCGTGCCGTGGTGGCGTACGACGTAGTTGAAGTCGTGCGCCTGGGTGCCATGGCCCAGGTAATGCGTCTGCACTTCCAAGCTGGCCTGGTCACCACGCAGGTCGGCTGCCAGGCCGGTGAACGTCTTGCTGCCGCCCAACACCGTCTGCTTCACATCGATCTGCGCGCGCACGCCCGCGAGCAGACCCATGTCGTCCATGTCGATAAGCCCGTCATCCAGGGTCTGGGTGCGCACGATGCGAACCCGCGCGTCATCGGCTGCGATGACGCGGATGGTCGTACCGGCAACGCCCACGCTCGCATCGCCCGCGGGCGCCCCATCGGGCGAGTCCACCAGCACGTGCAGCTCGACCTCGCTGCCGCGCCCGGCGACCACATCGATGGCGGCCGTGTTCACCACGCCGGCAGCGCCGCGCACGACCACCTGCGCATCCACCTTCTGTTTGCGCTCGGCCTTCACGAGTACGCGCTCACCTGCGGATTCGCGCAGGAACGCGCTCGCCTGCTCGCCCATGCCCTGTTTGAACGCGACGGCAAGGGAGCGAGCTTCCTCCATCTCGTCCGCGGCGGCCTGGTAGTTGGAACGCGCGGTGCCGCCGTAGGTGGCATCGGCCTCCGCCGCCCGGTACGCCTCGCGCTCGGCGATCTCCTGAGCCGTGGGAGCGGGGTTCACCAACTCCCAGCGCGCCTGCGCCACGGCCATCATGTTGTCGAATTCGTCCGTCTGCACGCGCTTATCAGCTGCACCGGAAAGCTGCAGGTCGGGTGCGACTTCCAGCCCCTGGGGAATCTCGATCGTCGTATCGTTCATCCTGAGGAAATGCCACGTCGCCGCCGGCATCGCACTCGCGCGCTCGACCGCGCTGTCCTTGCCGCTCATCAGCCGATCGCCCCTTCCATCTCGAGTTTGATCAGGTTGTTCATCTCGACCGCGTACTCCAGCGGCAGCTCCTTGGAGATGGGCTCGGCGAAGCCGTTCACGATCATCGTGCGGGCCTCCTCTTCGCTCATACCACGACTCATGAGATAGAAGATCTTGTCGTCGCCGATGCGCCCGATGGTGGCCTCATGGCCTATGTCGACGTTCTTACAGCGTATGTCCATCGCGGGGATCGTGTCCGAGCGGCTACGGTCATCCAGGATGAGCGACTGGCACGACACGGTGCAGCGCGAACCCGTGGCCGCCGCCGTGGCCACCACGCTGCTGCGGAAGGTCTGGATGCCGCCGTCCTTGGAGATGCCCTTGGTCTCGACCGATGCCGACGTCTGCGGCGCGGCCAGCACCACCTTGCAGCCGGTATCCAGGTTCTGGCCACGGCCCGCGAACGTGATGCCCGTGAACGACGACTTGGCGCGGCGCCCCGCCAGGATCGACATGGGATACAGATACCCAACGTGGCTACCGAAGGAACCGGAGATCCACTCGATCTCGCCGTCTTCCTCGCAACGGCAACGCTTGGTGTTGAGGTTGTACATGTTCTTCGACCAGTTCTCGATGGTCGAATAGCGCAGGTGGGCGCGCTTGCCCACGAACAGCTCCACGGCACCCGCGTGCAGGTTCGCGACGTTGTACTTGGGCGCGCTGCACCCCTCGATGAAGTGCAGGCTCGCATCGTCCTCGACGATGATGAGCGTGTGCTCGAACTGGCCGGCGCCCTTGGCGTTCAGGCGGAAGTAACTCTGCAGCGGGTAGTCCAGCGCGACGCCCTTGGGCACGTAGACGAACGAACCACCCGACCACACCGCACCATGCAGAGCGGCGAACTTGTGGTCGTGCGGCGTGATGAGCGTCATGAACTTCTCTTTGATAAGATCGGCGTACTCACCGTGCAGCGCCTCCTCGATGCCGGAGTAGACGATGCCCATCTTGGCAGCGCTCTTCTGCATGGAGTGGTAGACGAGCTCTGAGTCGTACTGAGCGCCCACGCCCGCCAGATACGAGCGCTCAGCTTGGGGAATGCCCAAGCGGTCGAAGGTATCCTTGATGTTGTCGGGCACACTGTCCCAATCCGACTTCTGTTCCGTATTGGGCTTCACATAGGTCACGATGTGGTCCATGTCGAGGCCGGCGATGGAGGGACCCCAATCGCTCATGGGCATGGCGTTGTAGATCTCGAGCGAGCGCAGACGATGCTCGAGCATCCACTGGGGCTCGTTCTTGCGCTGCGAGATCTCGCGTACGATGTCGGGCGTCAAACCGGCTTCGAGCTTCTGCGCATCCGAATCATCGTAGCGGAAGTCGTACATGCTGCGGTCGACATCCGCTACCTGCGTGCGCTTCCTGGCAGGTGCCGGGCTCGTGTTCTGGCTTTCCATGCTGCACCTTCTATGCTTGCTCGAGCTGGGTTTCGTAGCGTTCGAAGCCCTGCGCGTCGATCAGGTCGATGAGCGCGGCATCGCCCGTGTCCACCAGGCGCCCGCTCACCATGACGTGAGCGCAGTCGACGGCGAGCCGCTCCAGGATCCTGGTGTTGTGTGTGATGATGAGCAGTGTGCCGCCGCAGTCACGGCGATACAGCTCCATGCCTCGGGAAACGACGGAGAGCGCGTCCACGTCCAGGCCGGAGTCGGTCTCATCCAGGATGGCGAGCTTGGGCTGCAGGAGCAGCAGCTGCAGCATCTCGACCTTCTTCTTCTCGCCACCGCTGAAGCCCACACCCAGCTCGCGATCCAGATAGGCCGGATCCATGTCGAGCTGCTGCGCCAGTTCCTGCACACGCTGCTTGAACTGCTTGTTCTTCATCTGGACACCGTGAGCTTCCACCATGGCGCGCAGGAAGCTGCGCAGCGGCACGCCGGGGATCTCCACCGGTGCCTGGAAGCTGAGGAACATGCCCGCGAGGCTTCGCTTGTTGGGCGGCAACTCCGTGATGTCCTGGCCGTCGAACTCGATGCTGCCCCCGGTCATATCGTAGGTGGGGTCGCCCATGAGCACGTGCCCCAGCGTCGACTTGCCCGCACCGTTGGGGCCAAGCAGCACGTGTACCTCACCTTGCCCGATGCTCAGGTCGATGTCATGCAGGATGGGCTTATCCCCTACTGCCGCGCAGAGCTTCTGACATGTGAGGATGGTGTTTGACATTGGAACTCCTTTCACAGGGATGGATTCATCGAGCGGACCGAAGGGCTACTCGATACTTGCGATCGCGCCGCTCAAGAGATCGGCTATCGTGACGTTGCCAAAATACTCGCGTGTCATCTCGTCGAACTTCTGCCACATGGGAAACGTCTTGCAGGTGTCCTGCCTCTCGCATCCCGCGGTCTCGCAGGCCAGACAGGCAACGGGCGCCAGTGAGCCCTCCGTCGCGGCGAGCACGTCGGCGACCGTGCATTCCTGCGGCGCGCGCGCCATGAGATAGCCTCCGCCCTTGCCGCTCGTTCCCACGATCAGACCCTGATCCACCAGCTGCTTCGCGATGTGCTGCAAGTACTTCTCTGATATGTTCTGCCGCTTCGCGATGTCCCTCAGGGGCACGGGTGTCGTGGCTTCCTGCTCGGCCAGATCGATGAGTATTCTGAGAGCGTAGCGTCCCTTGGTGGATATCATGCAGCTCCTCCAATCCTCCGCTTGCCATTACGATCCCTCTTCGACGAAATAAACCTATTGACATACTATGTTGGTATGTTATTGTACACGCATACCACAGCTTGGCAAGGGGGAGGTGAGAAAGAGATGACGGATTCTCGTGAATGGCGAACGATGGATGTCCCATTCAACGGTCAGCGCGAACTGTACGTGGCGTGCGAGCTGCGCGATCTGTGCTGCGATTCCATGTGTTGTCGAATGCCCTACTCCCGCGTATGTCGGAAGCTGATTGGTATCGGGCTCGTCGAGCCCTAGCGTCACGGAACGCACGATCACGTTCGACATGTTCGGGAGCCTTTCAGGTTCCCTTTTCTTTTGGATAAGGGAGCAAGCAAGTAAGCAAGCAAGTAAGAGAACAGACACACTGAAGAAAGAAGGAGATCATCATGACTACCCAACCCAAGGTCCTCGATACCAACATCGCCCAGTCCGTCATCGAACTCATCGGCAACACTCCCCTACTGCAGCTCAACCGCTTTGGCGCTGCGCATGATCTGGCCGGCACCATCCTTGCCAAGCTCGAGTACCGCAACCCCGCCGGCAGCGTGAAGGACCGCATCGGTTACTCACTCATCGCACAGGCGGAGGCCGATGGCATCCTCAAGCCCGGTGGCACCATCATCGAACCCACCAGCG
The DNA here is from genome assembly GCA_017434185.1 of Coriobacteriales bacterium. Taxonomy (GTDB): domain Bacteria; phylum Actinomycetota; class Coriobacteriia; order Coriobacteriales; family RUG844; genus RGIG2431. The sequence goes on along the minus strand of JAFRFV010000147.1, from coordinate 331 downwards.
GCAACACCGGCATCGCTCTGGCAGCCTACGGTGCCGCGCTGGGATACAAGGTCATCATCGTCCTGCCCGAGAACCTTTCCATCGAACGCCGCGCGCTTATCCGCCAGTATGGCGCGCAGCTCGTGCTCACCCCCAAGTCCGAGGGCATCAAGGGCTCAATCGCCAAGGCCCAGGAGATCCATGCCGCGACCCCCAACTCCTTCATCCCGCAGCAGTTCGAGAATCCCGCAAACCCCGCGATCCACTCCGCCACCACCGCCGAGGAGATCTGGCGTGACACCGCCGGCAAGGTGGACATCGTGATCGGCGGCGTGGGCACCGGCGGCACCAT
>JAFRFV010000146.1 GCA_017434185.1 Coriobacteriales bacterium | reverse complement strand
CATGCGCGTCTACAAGGACGGCGTCTACATCCAGCCGCTCGAGCTCAACGAGCTCTTCTTCGCGTAGTGCACAACGGGGACAGTCCCCGTTCGTCACTTTCTCATAAAAGGGACAGACGTCCAATTGCGGCGGGCAGCTTCGGTTGCCCGCCGCTTCCGTTCGTAACGGCACGTTGTCGCATGATGACGGCACGTCACCGGTGTGCTGCCGCCTATGCGCAATCGGCTATGATGCTTGGCAGATAGGAGCTGATCATCATGACCGACCACAAGACCATCCACATCCACACCACCCCCGACGACTGGAGCGACGCCCCTGCGCAGCACTCCTCCGTCTTCGAGCACGTGTCCGCCAAGCCCGCCCCCTCCACTCCCGAGCCTTCCGTTGAGACCCGTGTGCGCGGCCTTCTGGGGCGCACTGTCAACATCGTCGCTGGTACGGCGCTCGTCGCCATCGGCATCCCGATGCTCATCTTCCCCGGGCCGGGGCTGCTCACGCTCGCCGCGGGCGGCGCTCTCCTCATGGCGGGCCTCGCTCCCAGCATGGAGGCGCGCATCTGCAGGCAGTAAGCGATTGCACGCTGCATCAGGTAACACGGAGGTGCCGCTTGGGCGCCTCCGTTTCGTTCTGTGCGGCGGATTCGCTATGATAGCGCATACAAGTCACACCGTTGTTTTTCGTGGATAAGGACCTCGACATGGACTCTGCCGCTACCCCGCAAGTTCCCATCTTCCCCGCCATGCGCTGGCGCATGGCCGGCACCACGTTGCCGCTCTATGAGCGCCATCTGCGTTGCCTCAAGAACTACGGCGTCAGCTCGCCCCTGCAGGCCTGGATCCGCTCCCGCCTGGAGTGGACCATGGACAACCTGGCCTTCGAACATCCCGACCACGTGATCGGGATCCGCATCCTGGACGACGACAACGTGGACGTCACGCTCGAACCGCAGCGCCCCGCGCCGGGTCGCGACTGCATCCGCCACATCCTGGGCTGGGGGATCGAGCCCCGCGACGAGACCTGCGAAGGCTACTCGCTGGGTGGCGAGGCCCTGGTGTGGGTCGTGCAGGAAGACGGCAGCGTCGCTCCCTGTGGCGAGCCCCGCAGCGCCTGCAACACGCTGGTACGTGACCTCATCACCACTCTGCGCTTCCCGCTGGCACCCGCGCGCGAGTTGCCGGACTTCCAGACCGAGGCCGTGCGTGACTGCTTCGTGGTGGATGACGAGTTCGGACTCCTGCCCGCCAACGCGCTGGACGACGACCCCATCACTGTCAAGCTCATCGATTGTTTCCGCAAGCTCTGGACCGTGGCCCCGTAGCCGCGGGGGATAAGGACCCACACGACGCCGCATGGACGAGACCCGCGACATAGAGTTGGCCGAGCAGGCCGTGGAACTCGAGGCTCAGGCTCCCTGGCCGCTGATCGAAGCGTCCGGCCTTGGTCTCGCCACGAGTCGCGGCGTGCTGTTCGAGGGCATCGACGCGAGCGTGCCCAAGGGCGCGGTCTGCGCGGTGCTGGGCCCCTACGGCATCAAGCGCAGTGCTCTCATCCTCACGCTCTGCAGCCGTTGCCGCTTCACCTCCGGCGAACTGCGTGTGGGCAAGTACTCCATGGAACCCAGCCCGAGCCCCCATGCCGGCTCCGTCCTACGCGACTTCTTCGCGGGGCTTGGCGCCGCTGCCAGCGACAACAGCCGCGCGCTCGCCCGTAGGGCCGCTCGCGACGCCCGTGCCATGACCGGTATCGGCTTCTTCAGCCGCGTCAACAGCGTGCGCCCCGGCATCACCCTGCTCGACCTGGCCGCCGCCGAGTTGCATCTGTACGGTCGCCCCTCCAGCGACGCTCACGCGCACGAGCATCTGCGCATGTGGGGTCTGGATGACCTTGCGGATAAGCGCTTCCGCGAGTTGGACGCGCAACAGCGCTGCCGCTTGGGCCTCTGCCTGGGCATGGCGGGCGAGCCGGAGATCCTGGCGGTCGAGGACATCGAGGTGGGGCTCGCTCCCTACCAGAGCAGGCATCTCATGGGATACCTCAAGAAGCTGGCGGGGGAGGGGCTCACCGTTCTCGTGGGTTGCGTCGACCCCGTGCTCGCTGCACAGGCGGACTGCGTCATCGAACTCGACGGGCTCTCGGAGGAGGCGAGCGAGTGATGGCGAACACGCTGCGCGGCGCCCGTCTGGCGAACCTCGAATTCAAGAACATCGATTCACGCGGCTTCCTCAAGCTCGCGCTCTGTGCCATCGCGGTCATCCCGCTGCTCTTCGCGACCCTCTACATCTGGGCGTTCCTGGATCCGCAGGGCTCGCTCGACGACGTGCCCGTGGCCGTCGTGAACCTGGACGAGGGCGCAACGCTGGGCGACGCCCACATCAACGTGGGTGACTCGCTGGTCGAACGCCTCGAAGCCGACGAGTCCGGCATGCAGTGGAACTTCGTCGACGCCGCCACCGCCCGCAAGGGCCTGCAGGAAGGCGACTACTACTTCGTGCTCACGGTTCCGGCGGACTTCAGCAGCAGGATCGCCAGCGTCAACTCCGACCACCCCGTGCAAGCCGAGCTCAAGCTCGAGTACAACCAGGCGATCAACATCATCGCGTCACAGGTGAGCACCGTCGTTCTCGACAAGCTCCAGATAGCCCTGCTCACCACGGTGAGCGCGCAGTACTACGAGAACATCTTCCTGCAGATGGAGGATGCGATGGCGGGCATGCAGGATGCGGCGGAAGGCGCCAACGCCATCACCGAGGCCCTCATGGGCCTGCAGGTGGGCAGCGGCATCATCAGCACGACGCTCACCGCCACCGCCGACGGGACGGACGCGCTTATCTCAGGCTTCAGTGCGCTCCACTCCGGCGCGCAGAGTCTGGCGGATGGCCTGAAGCAGATGAACGTCATGGTCCAGCAGTTCATACCCATGGTGAATGAACTGCTCGACGCCGTTTCGAATGTCTCGCTGGACACCGAGCAGATGCAATCCTTCATGGCGGATCTCAACCGTCTGACGCAGGACTTGAATGACGTGCTGGTGGGCGT
>JAFRFV010000145.1 GCA_017434185.1 Coriobacteriales bacterium | reverse complement strand
GTGCCCGAGACCAAGGACATCCTGCCGCTCCTGCATGAAATGCAAACGACTCATCAACAGATGGCCATCGTCGTGGACGAATATGGTGGGACTGCTGGTTTAATTACCATCGAGGACATCATCGAGGAGATCGTGGGCGAGATCGTGGACGAATACGACCGCGATAACAAGTATTTCAGCCAGATCGGTCCCAACGAATGGCTGGTCGACGGGCTGCTCTCTCCCGAGGATGCCATCGAAGCGGGTTTCCCGGTGAGTGAGTCCGACGACTACGCCACCATGGCCGGTTGGTTCATGGACACGGTGGACAGGGTCCCGCGCGTGGGGGAGACCTACGAGACGCAGGGTTACACCTTCACGGTGGAGCGCATGCGCCGCCGTCGCGTGGCGGCGATCAGGGTCCGCAGGGACCCGCAACTGCAGCAGGAGCTGCAGGAGGAACAGGAGGACTAGCCGCCAACTGCAGGCTTCCCAACCGCAGTCGGGCGCTCGTCTTCCCATTCGTGAGAGGAAGGGGGGTGCATGGCGGAGGATAAGCGCGACGACGCCGAGCGAACGCAACGCAAGCGTCTGTATCGCAGCGACGATGCTCTGATAGCGGGTGTCTGCGGCGGTATCGCCGAATACTACTCCATCGATGCGCCCCTGGTGCGTGTGCTGGCGGTGCTTCTGCTCCTGCTGGGTGCCGGTGCGCCCGCGCTCATTTATCTCGTACTCGCCATCTGCCTTCCCAAGGAAGCCGAGGATTACAGCGCGCCGGTCGATATCGCTCCGGTACTGCCCTCCAAGCGCGCCGCTGCCGCCAGCGCGAAGCTGACCTACGACGAGAGCGGCCGTATCGTGGGCGCCCCCGTGCCGCCCAGCGACTTCGTCGCCAGTGTTGGTGCCGCGGCAGTGGGTGTCGCAGCAGGTGTTGGCGGTGCCGCTCCCGTGCCGCCGGCTGTCAGGCAGGAGCTGTCATCCCCCGGCGCCGCCTATGCCGCCAGCTACGGCATCGCCCGCGATGCCAGCGATGACAACGGTCAGCTCACACCGCTCGTTTGGTTCCTGCTCATGCTGGGCACCCTGCTCGTGTCGCTGGGTCTGGGCATCATGCTCCATCGTTTCGACCGTGGTTTCTTCTGGGGCGGCTTCCTACCCCTGCCACTGCTGCTCGCGGGCATCCTGCTCGCCTTCTCCAAAGGCAAGAAGGGGCACTCGCAGAGTCGTATCATCGTTGGCGGCATCATCGTCGTGCTCTCGATCTTCCTGCTCGCAAACAGCACCGGTGTCCTGCATTGGCGCTTCTGGGGTGAACTCGTCCAGGCTTGGCCCTTCGCGATCGTCGCGCTGGGACTGTTCATGGTGGGTTATTCCCTCGATTCCAACTGGGTGCGTGGGTTGGCGGTCGTCGCATTGCTGCTGGGAGCGCTGCTGAGTGTGGGAGACTACCTTCTGGGCATGCCGAGCCCCTATGAGAACCCGCATCAGATCCACATGGCGGGGCCGGCTGACGGTGATGGACCCAAGGATGTCGATGCGACCGAGGCGCCGCATGATGGTGCGGGTGTCCCCAGCGATGGTGTGGGGCGTGAAGGCAACGAGTCCGGCGATGTGCCCATCATCCCCTTCGATGGACGTGACCTGGCTCCGGTCATCAAGCTCCTGTGAGTGTTGGAGGCGGTGATGACACGATGGTGAACGAATCCAAAGGCACGTTGAACAAGGTCCTCATGGCGGTGGGTATCGCCTTGGTGGTCATCGGCCTGATGCAGGTGTTCTCGCAACTCTTCCCGAGTCTGTGGAGCACCATCCAGCACAGCCTGTTCATGCTCGCCCGCATCATGTGGCCGCTGGCCATCATCGCTTCCGGCATCCTGCTGGTGATCGCGGCGCGACGCCCGGAATTCCGCCTGGGCGAGAGCATCGAGTACCGCCGCTCCGCCAGCAACTGCAAGATCGCAGGTGTCTGCGGGGGCTTCGCGGAATACCTCAAGGTCGATGCCGGCTTGGTACGCCTCATCGCGATCGTACTGCTCTTCGCCTCCGGTTTCACCGCGGGTTTCCTGTATCTGCTCATCTGGCTGCTGGTTCCCAAGGCCTGAGTGCCGCCGGACTCCCGGCCTGCGGCAGCAGCCATGACGCGAGCTCCCCGCGCAGTTCGAGATGCTTCTTGGAGAACGCCGCTTCATCCTTGATGCGCACGCGCTTCCCCAGTGCCCGTGCGATGATGTCCGCTTGGGTTCTGAACAGGGCGGGATCCTTGAGCTGCGCCTTCGTTATCACGAGATAGAGGATGCCACTGTCCTGCATCGCGTTCCGGCGGCATTCATCGTATTCCCTCTGCTCATAGTCGCTGTGATGGGCCTTGGAGTCGTACTCCACGGCGACTTTCCTCTCGCGCCACAGGAGGTCCGGGCGCAGTTCGTTCCTGTCAACCAAGACTCTTGAAGCGGCATTGATCTTCAGAGAGGCGTTGAGCGAGGGGAAGGGGAGCTTGAATCCTCCCAGTCGGTAGGGGAGTGTCAGCAGCATGCTCAAGACGGTTTCGGCAGGGGAGTTCGAGCCGGGAAGGACGTAGCGCAGGGCCCTTCTCGCAAGCTTCGCCCCCGGATACGCGCCCTCAGTGCGGTCGATGAAAGACCGCAGTTGAGGCGGGGTGCTGAGCGCCGGTCTGGACGCGATCCCGCCGGGTTCGCCGGGGCTGGGCATATACGTCCCGCAGAGTTCGTAACCCATCCGCACGAGAGACACTTCCGTAAGGTGACAGGCCATCTGCTGGAAGCAGAGCTCCGGGCAGACCACGTACAGATCGCGCGCGACCTTCACGACGCATGCCAGGTCGTGCGCGCCTGAGAAGACATGTTTGACGAAGCTGGCGCTCCGGCTTCCCTCCTTCGCCTGCGTGGTGAGAACATGTACGGGAAGACTGAGCCCGAATGCCCCCGCGACATCCTTCGCCTGAGTCGCGGCCACCTTCGTTGCTCCTGTGCTCGGCACCGGGATGTGAGGTCTGCCGAAGAACCGATGCCCGTGAAACCTCCAGAACTCCCATGCACTTCCATGCGAGATGATCATGATTCCTCCAATCTGCCATTCCATGACGCTTATTTGGACCCCGGGGAAGCTGCCTGCCAAAAAGTGACGCTTATTTGGGAGTCGGGAATCCCCCGTGCCAGAAAGTGACGCTTATTTGGGACTCCATCCCAAATCTTCGAAACGGAATGGCGCGTGAGGCCCCGAAACCCCAAATCCTGGGCACTTTTCGGCACCGCGGAGACGCGAATCCCAAATAAGCGGCACTTTTTGACACGGGGCGAGTGACGTCCATAAAATGGTGTAAAAGACGGGAATGAGCCAGAGGCCCGCCTTCCAAGTAAACTTGCAATCGCCAAATCAACACGGATACTTGGAGGTGCGAACATGGCTCAACTGAATATTACACTGGATCAAGACGAG
>JAFRFV010000144.1 GCA_017434185.1 Coriobacteriales bacterium | reverse complement strand
GAGGGAAACACGTCCCCTTTCCACCTAGAAGAGAGCGATGCCGAAGCCCTGGAAAGCCGGATCGTTCTGGATCTGGGTGATGATCTCGCTCAGCATACCGGTGGCAGCCAGGATGATGAACAGCACGATGTAGATGCCCAGAGCGATGGCGGCCCAGATAAGGTTCGCCTGGAAGCGGGTCTTGATGGGGCCGGCGGTCTTGCTGCTGAACGCCAGCACGAAGAAGATGACGATGTAGGCGATTTGGCCCACGATGGGGATGATGTTGAGGAAGCTCAGGCAATCCACCAGCATCCAATCGCCGATCTTGACATGCGCGTTCACGCCGTTCTTCATTTGCAGTTTGCTCTCGTCGAACATGGTATCTCTCCCTTTCCTCCAGGGTATGCTTGCGTGCGCAACAGTAACACAAAAACGGAGCGCCCGGCAGTCCGGACGCTCCATAAGTTTTTCATATGATGCCCCAGCGTTGATTTCGCGACGCTTCGCGCCACGGCATGGCCTCAGTCGACGACGAAGGTCTTCTCCATGAGTTCCTTGCTCTCAGTGGCGGTAATCCAGCCATCGGGGAGTGCGATGTTCTCGTGTTCATGGCAGGAGGTGCAGTTCTGCACGCTTGCACGGTGTCCCTTGTGGCAGGCGGTGCACTCCATCTGCTGCGCTTCGTGGTACTGGCTGTGCGGGTTGAACTCCATCATCCAGGTGGATTGCTCCAGCTTGCTGCGGTCCACGAGTCCATCTTCGCCCAACAGGTAGGCATGGCAGTTCTCGTTGGCGCAGAAGCGGGTGGAATCCTCCTTCCACCAAGCGGTCAGGTGGCCGCCCACGCGCTCGTCCAGCGGATCCAGGTAGTTGCCCGTCGCCCAGTACATGCCCTCGCTCACCTGCTCGCCGATCACGGCATGATGGCAGTCCAGGCACAGGATCTCGCTCTTACCGGTGGTGGCGTTGGAGCGGTGCAGCACGCTCATCATGGCGTTGGTGTTGCTTACGGGATTGCCGTACTTATCCACACCGGGGGCGTTCTGGGGTTCCAGGTAGGTGGCCAGGTACTGGTCCATGTTGTGGCAGATGGCGGCGCAGAAACCCGGGGTCTCGTGCCACTTCCAGAAGCCCAGACCACCCGCGGCCACGATCACCAGCGCTGCCACCAGGATGGTCGCCTTCTTCTTGGGGTCGAGCCTCTTGCGGGGCCTCTTCTCTTCCTTCTCCTCAGTCATGGTGCGCTCCCTAAGGCAACTTGGAGCTCTTGCCCAGGATCTGGTCGCCCTCGTCCAGCAGCGCTTCGGCTTTGTCCAGGGTATCGTTCACGAGCGTGGGATTGTGGGCGCCTTCGCTGTTCTCGGCGGTCACGAAGTTCCAGTAATAGCAGGCGGCACGCTGGATGTACTGCAGGCGGGCCAGTTCCTCGTCGCTCAGGGTGCCGGCCTTCACAGCGTCCTCGAAGTTGAAGACGAACTGCTCAGCACGCAGGCCTATCTGATGCGCGCGGCCGTCGAGTTCCTCCTGCCAGGCACGCACCTCGGCGGTGATGTCCTTGTGACAGGTGCTGCAGTCGCGGGCGATCAGGTCCGCGTTCTCCAGCGGGCTGCTCCAGTAGTGATCGCTGTAGGCGACACCGTCCTCGCTGAACTTGGCGGCCATGTGGCAGTCGTTGCAGTTGTAGCCCATGTTGATCATGTGGCTGCCCTCGCCGCCGTAGCAGAACTCGAACTCGGCGTGGCGTACGGCCAGCATCTGGGCGCCGGTGCTCTCATAGGTCCAGTCCACGTAGCCGTGCTCGTCGTACCACTGCAGCGCCGAGTCGGGGGTCATGCTTGCCACGCCGCCGTAATAGGGGCTGGTGGCGACGCCGGTCACGGGATCCATCGAGTAGTCGCAGTGGCACTGGCCGCACACCTGACCCTGCAGCGGCACGCGGGTGGCGTCCTCACCCATGGCGCGGCGCCAATCCTTGCGGTCGACCTCCAGGGTGGTGGGGTCGTTGGCGTGGCAGCTCGCGCAGGAGATGTTCTCGTCGTACTGGGCGATACGCTCGAAGAAGTTGTCTTGGAAGATCTCGTCGCCGTACTTATCCACATCATTGGAGAACTGCGGCGTCTTGCAGGTGATGCAACCGGCCTTGGTCTTGTCGTTCACGCGGCCGTTGTGGGTCACGCTCCACAGCGAGTAGACGTGGCCGGCGGGTTCGGTGTAGTACTTGGCGTAGCCGTAGCCCTTGCCCAGCGTCTTGATCTCCGGGTACATCTCCAGATAGTCGGCCTTCTCGTCGATGAAGTCGGCCTGCTTGTACTGCGAGTCGACGGTCGTGGTGTCAGCGGCGGCGTCATACTCCCACGCCGGCGGCTTGTTGAGACCGTTCATCATGTACGACTCATACTGCAGCGGATAGATGTCCTTCCACTGCTCCGCCTTCACCACGCCGAACTTGTCGGGAGCGGGGGTGACGGCGGCTCTCTCGGCTCTGGGCGTGGGGTAGCCGGGGTTCGGTTTGCCTGCGCATCCCACTGCGGCGATCACCGCCACGGCGCCGAGCACGGCTACCAACGCCAGAAGTTTCTTGTACTTGCCCATTCGCAAGACAGTACCTCCTTCGCAACGGACTCAACAGGACAATTGCCATGTTCGAAGTGGCAATTATACAGAGCCAGTATACGACGGCGGCGGAGGGGGTGCAACGGGAAATGCTTTTCAATAGGTATCAATTATGGGATAAGCGCTGTGCCGATCAGTTCACGTTGGGGGAGGGGAGCGCTTATCCACTTATGTAACGTTCATCTACAATAACTCAAGATAGCAGAAAAGTGCTGAAATCTGCAGCCATGTAGATAAGCGCTGCGAACAGGAAGATGCCCACGAGAAAGGCCGGGAGCCAATGGCTCCCGGCCTGCTGTCTCGATGGTGCCCCCGGGCCGATTCGAACGGCCGACACCCGCTTTAGGAGAGCGGTGCTCTATCCCCTGAGCTACGAGGGCGCTCGTTGCGCGGCTGCTCGCTCGCGCCGAGTGCGGCGCTCATTCTAGCAGCACGCGCGGGAAGCGACTAGCCTTGCTTCTTGTCGATGGTCACGTTGACGGTCGAACCGGGTTCGACGACGGTGCTCTTCTTGGGATCCTGTGTGGTCACCTTGTCCGTGCCGTTGGCGGAGACCAGATAGGTGACGTTGATCTTGAGACCAGCACCCTCGATGGCGGCCTTGGCGTCCTTCTCGCTCATGCCAACGACGTTGGGAACCTTCGCCTTGCCCTCGGGCGCGGGCGAATTGTCGTCCACCTCGCTGTCATTGGAGCTGGCCGCCGCCTTGGGGTCCTGCGGGCCCTTGGAGATCTTGTAGTAGACGGTGCTGCCCTCGGCGATTTGGGTGGTCGCGGCGGGGGACTGCTTGGCTACCTGGTCAGCGGGGGCCTTGTCATCGAACACGGGATTGCCGGCTTGGGGCACCAGACCGGCGGCGGTGATGGCGGCTTCCGCATCTTCCGCGGTCTTGCCGGTGAGGTCGGGAACGACGGTCTTCTCCGCATCCTCGGGGCCGGTGCTGATGGACAGCTTCACCTGGCTACCCTTCTTGGCCTTCTCGCCGGCCTTGGGCTCCTGCGTCACGATGCAGCCGGGCTCCACGCTCTCGCTGGCCACCTGGTTGACGAAGCCAACCTGCAGCTCGGCGGCGACGATCGCGTCCTCGGCATCCATCTGGGTCTTGGAGGTGACGTCGGGCACGACCACGCGGTTCGCGAAGAAGCCGAAGTAGATGCCCGCGCCCGCGCCGGCGAGTGCCAGCACCACCAGCAGCGCCACGATGAAGGGCCACTTGCGGTTCTTGGGTGGCATGCTGTCCTCCATGCGACGGTACTGCTCATAAGCGCCACGATCCGCGCGACCGCCGTAGGTGTCGTAGAAGTCGTCGCCCGTGCGCTGGGGCGCGCGACGGCTCTGGGCCGGCTCGTCCTCGGGCTCCGCTGCAGCACGACCGCGGCCAGCGCCACGTCG
>JAFRFV010000143.1 GCA_017434185.1 Coriobacteriales bacterium | reverse complement strand
GGTCTTCTCACCACCGTTATTGTTCTTGAAGAAGAAGTACACGCCTATAGCCACCAGAAAGCACAGGTACAAGACGAATACCGCGGACTCGAGAACGCTCCTATCCATCAATCTCTCCCTCTCTTGCCCGGGAACCGCGTTCCCACTTCCTCACCCTGGATCGCCCCGTATATGGCGTCAGGGGTCTTGCCGTTCACAATCACCACGTCGATGCCCTTGGCGGTGGCACGCTGGGCGGCGGCGAGCTTGGTGCGGATGCCGTCGGAGCCGCGTCGCGAGCCCCGCACCGCCACCAATCGTGCCTCCAAGCCCGCATCGATGCTCTCGATGCGCTCGATGGGCCTGGCATCGCTGTTGACCAGGGGATCCTGGTCGTAGAAGCCGTCGATGTCGCTCAGGATGAGCAGCAGCCTGGCGCAGCAGAGCTCGGCGACGGCGGCGGAAAGCAGGTCGTTGTCGCCGTAGACGCTGCCCTCCCCCTCGATCTCGCGGCTCACCACGGGGTCGTTCTCGTTCACCACGGGGATGACGCCCAAGTTGAGCAACGTGTCGAAGGTACTCGTGAGGTTCGCGCGCTTATCCCCCTGTTCGATGTCCTCCGCGCCCAGCAGGATCTGGGCGATCGTCTGACCGTAGTCAGCGAAGAAGCGATCGTACAGGTGGATCATGCTGCACTGCCCCACCGCGCTCACCGCCTGCTTCATACGCAGGTTGCCGGGTTGGGCCTTGAGACCCAACTTGGTCACACCCATCGTGATGGCCCCGGAGCTCACCAGGATCACGTCGTAACCCTGGTTGTGCACGTCGGCCAGCACGCGCACGAGGCGCTCGATGGCACGCAGGTCGCTCTTGCCGGACTCGTTCATCAAGGTGGAGGTACCCACCTTGACCACGATCCTGTTGCCGTAGAGCGCCATGCTACTCCCCCCACCGTTGGCTTCTTGCTTGCTGCAGTATGGCAGAGCAGGTGTGATGATAGAAGCGAATATTGTTCATCAGTGCTATGATGATTTATCATATATGCTGATAAGCGCTGCATGATGGGAGATGTGGGCATGGACGCGAACTTGCAGAAGTACCAAGCTTTCGTGCGAACGGCGGAACTGGGGAGTTTCAGCAAGGCGGCGGCGGAGCTGCACTACTCGCAATCGGGTGTGAGCCGCATGGTGGCGGACCTGGAGCGCGACTGGCAGGTCACGCTGCTGGAGCGCCGGCACGGGGGCGTGCGCCTGACCTCCGACGGCACCAAGCTGCTGCCGTTGGCCAAGAGCGTCGTGGCTGAGTACGGCAAGCTGCAGATGGAGGTCGACAGCATCAACGGCCTGCAGAGCGGTCTCGTGCGCATCGGGACGTTCAGTAGCGTGGCGCCCAGTTGGTTGCCCAACGTGATCAGGCGCTTCCAGGCGGAGTACCCCGCCATCGATTACGAGATCATGCTGGGCGACTACGCGCAGATCGAGACCTGGCTGCTGGAGGGCAGCGTGGACTGCGGTTTCACGCGTCTGCCCACGCACCCGGACCTGGAGGCCACGTTCCTGGAGCAGGACAAGCTCATGGCGGTGCTGCCGCTGGAGCATCCGTTGGCCAGGTTGCCGCGCTTCCCCATCGCGGCACTGCAGGACGAGCCGCATCTGCTGCTCGAGAACGGCACGCGCGCCGAGGTGAGCCAGATTCTTGAGCGCAGCGGCATCGTGCCGCACGTGCACCTGAGCACCTGGGATGACCACGCCATCCTGCGCATGGTGCAGGATGGGTTGGGCGTGAGCATCCTGCCGCAGATGCTGTTGGAGCAGGTCACGCATGATGTGGCCGTGCGTGACCTGGACGTGGCAGCCTATCGCAACATCTGCATCGCGGTGCGCAGCCGCAAGAGCGCCTCACTCGCCGTGAAGCGCTTCCTGGACTTCATGGAGTGGCGGTGAGGCGTGGTGCTGGTCTGACGTCCCGCATACCTGACCGAGTCCCGGTTCATCAATAGCTCGCTTCCAAGTGTACGTGAAAGCGTCCCGGTTCAGCGACTACCACTGGGGTTGGACCTGATTCAGGGGGTCAGGCCAGTACCTCGTGCGTTCGACATGCATACCTTCTCCTCCAGTTCGGTTTCGAAACTTGAAAATTTTTACAGTTTCGAAACCGAAGCTTCAAGCCTTCCGCGGAGAAGGAAGCGCTGCGCTTATCCCCTACTCCGCGAGCACGTCCGCGAGTTGAGCGAGCTGTTCGCGATTGGCGTCGCTCATGGCGCTGCGCAGGGTGACGACGGGACCCAGGAACTCCGTGTCCTTGCAGCCTTCGAGCATCTTGGCCATCACCTTCGCGGCGGTGGCGGCCCAGCTGCCGTTCTCGATGAAGGCGATCCTGCGGCCACGGAAGTTGCGCTCGGTGAGCTCGTGGATGAACTCGCGCATGAAGGGGAAGATGTCGCCGTTGTAGGTGGTGGTGGCCAGCACAACCTTGCCGTAGCGGAAGGCGTCCTCCACGGCCTCGGCCATGTCGTCGCGAGCCAGGTCCGTGAGCGCGACGCGCACGCCCTTATCCCCAAGAAGGGAGGCGAGCAGCTGCGCGGCCGCCTTGGTGTTGCCGTAGACGCTCGTGTAGAAGATGGCGACGCCGTCGGTCTCCACGCCGTAGCTCGACCAGGTGTTGTAGAGGTCCAGGTGGTAAGGCAGATCCTGCTCAAGTACGGGACCGTGCAGCGGGCAGATGCGCGCGACATCCAGCTTGGCGAGCTTCTTCAGGACGCCCTGCACCATGTTGCCGTACTTGCCCACGATGCCGAAGTAGTAGCGGCGCGCCTCGCAGGCCCAGTCCTCATCGACGTCGAGCGCCCCGAACTTGCCGAAGGCGTCAGCAGAGAAGACGGTCCTGGTTGCGGCGTCATAGGTCATGATGACCTCGGGCCAATGCACCATGGTGGCGTTGATGAAGGACAGCGCGCGGCCGCCCAGGTCGAGGGTCTCCCCCTCCTTGACGGCGATGCGGCGGTCTTCGAAGTCGGTGCCGAAGAAGGCTTTCATCATAGGGAAGGACTTGGCGTTCGAGACCACGGTCGCGGCCGGGTAGCGCTCCATGAAGGCGATGATGGAACCGGAGTGGTCGGGCTCCATGTGCTGCACGATCAGGAAGTCGGGGGCGGCACCGGCCAGCGCGGCGTCGATCTTCGCGAGCCACTCCTGCCCGAAACGCGCGTCGACGGAATCCATGACGGCGATGCGCTCGCCACGCACGATGTACGAGTTGTAGGCCATGCCGTTGGGAACGTCGTACTGGCCCTCGAAGAGGTCGATGTCGTGGTCGTTCACACCCACATAGATGATGTCGCTGTTCTCGAGCATCGCTGCTACCGCCTTTCTCGCGCTCCGTCGGGTACCGCGCGATTATACCGCACGATGCGAACACAAGGAGCGAGGACGGCGACGTGGAATCTCCACAGTTTGCTTGATTGACACTGCGCCTCCGTTATGCGAACATTTGTTCGTAATAATGAGGCCACCGGACACGACTGATGAAGGCGTGTTAGGTTGGGACGCAGGGATTGTCCTGGATGTCACCACTGTACCCTAACTCCTTTTCGGAGGACAGCCGCCGACCAAGGGAGGAGTACGCCATGGGGAGAACGTCTGAGAAGACCGCGGTGCCCGAGAGCACCGGCATCGCTCGCGCTGCGATCATCGATGAGGAGACACTGCGCGATCACATCCATGAGATCCGTGGGCAGAAGGTGATGCTCGACTTCGAGCTCGCGGAGATCTATGGGTATTCGACGAAACGCTTCAATGAGCAAGTAAAGAACAACATCGAGAAGTTCGACGAGGACTTCATGTTCCAGTTGACCGATGAGGAGACCGCCGCTCTTTCAAGGTCGAAAAAATCGACCTTGAACGCCTCGGGGCGCGGGAGCAATTTCAAATACAACCCTTATGCTTTCACCGAACAAGGTGTCTATATGCTGATGACAGTACTACGTGGCGAGCTCGCGACACGGCAGAGCAAGGCGCTCGTTCGACTGTTCAAGCAGATGAAAGATTACGTCGTCGAGGCGCAGGGGTTCGTCACTCATCGTGAGCTCCTGCATTTGGTCGCGCAAGTGACGGAAAGCACTTCAGCAATACGCAAGATCGAGGGACGCCTCGATGAACAAGAAGACAGACTCTCGGAGCAGGAGAACATGCTGGCGGGGGTTCTGAAAGAGCTCAGTGAGACCGTGAAGAGATCGGAGATCTCCCCTGTGCTCTTCCAATTCGAATTGCCTGAGGACCAGCGAGAGTTCCTGCTGATGGATGGTTGTGCAGTGAAAGCGGATGTGACGTACATCGATCTCTACGGTAAGGCGAGAAAGAGCGTCTATATCATCGACAACTACATCAGCATCAAGACGCTGCACTTACTCCAAGATGTGAAGCCCGATGTCGAGGTCACGGTGTTCAGCGACAATCTGGGGAACAGGCTCCATGCTCACGATTATGCGGACTTCCGGGTGGAATTCCCGTACATACCGATCTCCTTCGTGAGGACCGATGAGACCGTGCACGACCGCTTCATCGTGCTCGATTACGGTGAGGATTCCGAGCGCATCTTCCATTGTGGGGCTTCGTCGAAGGATGCCGCGGTGAGACTCACCACGGTCATCTCGGAGCTGACATCGCCTGTGACGAAGACGCTGTTCCATGTGATGGTGGACCGAATGAGAGACAATCCCCCTCTGACGCTGAGATGATCCGATGAGAATCTTGAGGTCATGAATTGTGACCTCATGTCGGAGCACTGCGCTTATCCCATGCTTATGCGCCGCTGACCCGCGAGAATGCATAGTCGCACGGTTGCGCCTGTTCAATCCTGCATCAACCGGTATAATCGAGCACGTGTTACGGCATGATAGAGGCGCGATCGCCAAGAGTAGCCCCCTGACTCGGACGTTGGGATGCGAGGGTGGTCAAAGGGACGATCGCCGAAGGGCCCGCGGTGCTCCCACACCGCTGGTACCTGGGGTCGGGGATAAGATCCCCGGCACTGTCGCCAAGGTCGCGCTCCGGCGCGGCGCGAGGCGGAGAGCTGTCATGGTCGCGAAGAAGGAAGTGGCGCTCCCGAATCGGACCATGAGGCATCATGGTCCGATTTTTGTTGGTTCGACAAGGAGAGAGACATGGAATTCTTCGGTACGTTCTGGGCGCTGATCCCCCCGATCGTCGCCATCGCCTTGGCGCTTATCACCAAGGAGACCTTCAGCTCGCTGTTCGTGGGTATCCTGGTGGGCGCCCTCATGTACGCGGGCTTCAATCCCGTTGGCACCATGGACGCCATGGTCAGCGAGGGTCTGGTACCCGCTGTGGCCGACAACGCCGGTATCTTCATATTCCTGGTGATATTGGGCGTGATGGTCGCACTTGTGAATGCCACAGGTGGTGCCGCTGCCTTCGGCACCTGGGCCGCCAAGCACATCAAGACCCGCGCCGGTGCGTCGCTGGCCACCTTCGCCCTGGGCGTGCTCATCTTCATCGATGATTACTTCAACTGCCTCACCGTGGGTTCCGTCATGCGTCCCGTCACCGACGGCCACCGCATCTCCCGCGCCAAGCTGGGTTATCTGATCGATGCCACCGCTGCCCCCATCTGCATGATCGCGCCGGTATCCAGTTGGGCCGCCGCCGTTTCTGGCGTCGCCAGCGACCTGAACGTCAACGGCATCCAGCTGTTCATCAGCGCCATCCCGTTCAACTTCTACTCCCTGCTCACGCTGGTCTTCGTGATCGCCATCTGCATCATGGGCTTCGATTACGGCCCGATGGCCAAGGCTGAGATCGAGGCCATCAAGAACGGCGAGCTGGGCAGCCTGGGCAACGACAAGCCCGTCGAGAACAGCCGCGCCAACCTGTGGGACATGCTGCTCCCCATCATCGTGCTCATCATCACCAGCATCATCGCGATGTTGTATGTTGGTGGCTTCTTCGGTGTGGACGCTTGGGGCGGCACCGACTGCGCTGGCTCGATCATCGACTCCTTCGGTAACACCGATGCCTTCATCGCCCTGCCGTGGGGCGGCATCGTCGCGCTGCTGTTCACCATCGTCTACCTGCTGCTGCGTAAGGTCGTGAACTTCAAGGAGGCCATGGAGTGCCTGCCCAAGGGCTTCATCGCCATGGTTCCC
>JAFRFV010000142.1 GCA_017434185.1 Coriobacteriales bacterium | reverse complement strand
TGCTCTACCAACTGAGCTATGCTGGCGTGCCGCGTCAGTATACCCAAAGTGCAGGGCCCTTGCAATGAGCCGCCCCTTCGCGCGGGCGCTCAGCGGCACACGGCGCTCCCATGCTCGCTGTGCTATCATAGATAAGTTCGAAACCTGCCACGACCGCCTCCATTTGGCTCCAAGAAGGGGACTCAACATGATCGGCTTCCAGAGTGATTATCTCGAGGGCGCGCACCCCGCCATCATCGCCCGCCTCGCCCAGACCAACCTCGAACAGACCCCGGGCTATGGCACCGACCAGTACTGCGAGTCGGCTCGTGCGCGCATCCGCGAGGCATGTCAGGCCCCCGATGCCGATGTGCACTTCCTGGTGGGTGGTACGCAGGCCAACACCACGGTGATCGCGAGCATCCTCAAGCCCTACCAGGGCGTCATCAGCGCTGATGCAGGATATATCGCCTGCCACGAGACAGGCGCGGTGGAGGGTACCGGCCACAAGGTGATCACGCTTCCCTCGACCGACGGCCTCATCACGGGTTCCCAGGTGCGCGAATGCATCCGCGCCCATTTCGCCGATGCCAACCACGAGCACATCGTGCAGCCCGGCATGGTCTACATCTCGTTCCCCACTGAGAGCGGCACCCTGTATTCCAAGCGGGAACTCGCGGACATCTCCGCCGCGTGTCATGAGGCGGGTATCCCGCTGTTCGTCGATGGCGCGCGCCTGGGCTACGGCTTGGTGAGCCCCGCCTGCGACATCAGTCTGCCCGAACTCGCCAAGCTCGCCGACGTCTTCTACATCGGTGGCACCAAGTGCGGAGCCCTCTTTGGCGAGGCCGTCGTGATCACCAACGACGCGCTCAAGCCCTGTTTCCGCTACATGATCAAGCGCCAAGGCGGCATGCTGGCCAAGGGCCGTCTGCTGGGCATCCAGTTCGATGTTCTCATGGAGAACGGCTTGTATTTCGACATCTGCCACAAGGCCATCGACCAGGCCTTTCAGATCCGTCACGCCTTCGAGGCCAAGGGCGTGGAGATGTTCGGCAGCTCGCAGACCAACCAACAGTTCCCCATCCTCACGAAGGAGCAGTTGGCTGTCTTCGATGGCAAGTACCGTTACGAGGTATGGGGCTCCTTCGATGAGACCCATACCATCGTGCGTTTCTGCACCAGCTGGGCGACGCCCCAGGAGAACGTCGACGCTCTCCTGGCGGACATCGCCAAGCTCTAGGAGCACTGCATGGTTGCAAGCGCGCCCTGCAGGGTCCATCCCTGTGCGTCCGAACCGATGCTCAGACGCTGCACCGCCCAGGTGCTGGGCGAGGCTGCGGGGGAGGACCGGCGCTACCTGATCGTTCCCCAGCTGGACAGCATCGATCCATGGCGTCGCTACCTCGCCAACGTGGACCAACAACTCACCATGGGGCTCAAGGTCCTCACCGTGGACGAGTTCGTGAAGGAGAATTGGGCGCTCTTGGGCGATGGGCGCAGCATGGTCACGGCTCGCAAGCGGCGTGTCCTGTTGGCGGAACTCCTGTGCAAGCGGGAGAATGTGGCGGATGACTGTCCCTTCTCCGCCACCCATGGCACCGTGCAGGTGCTGGTGAACGCCATTCAAGGTGGCTTCGGCATTCCCGCGTTCGACGCGCTTCTGGATGACCCCCAGGGTGAGAGTGAGGGTATGCGCTGGGTATGGCGCATCCTCGCACAGTACCGTCAGCGCCTCCGTGACTTGGGTCTGGCGGAGAAGGGCGAGATGCTCGCTGCTCTACCCTCGCTCATTCCCGATTGCTATCACATCGTCATGACGGGCTTCCCGGAGTTGAATGCCGTCGAGCAGCGCTTCGTGCGCGACTGCGTGAGCGATCTCGTACTCATGGGCGACCCACGCCATGCTGCCAACGCATGCATACTCAAGCTCCTGCAACGACTTGAGACGCTTGGCTGCACGATCACGGAGCCGGTGGGTGACATGGTGGAACCTTCCTGGCAGTCGCCCGAGATCTTCATGCTCCTCGAGCGCCTGTACCAGTGCAAACAGCCCCTTCCTCCCATGGACGGAGTGCGTTTTGCCTGTTCAGGCGGTGTCTATTCGCAGGTTCCCCTACTCCTGCCCATGATTGCGGATGAGATCGAGCGCGGTATCGACCCCGCCCGCATACTGGTGGCGAGCCCACGCGTCAACGAGCTCTTCTCGCGTCTTGGCCCGCGCCTGGCCCAGCTGGGCATCGCCAGTCAGGGCGAATGCCGCTTGGCCTTCGCGGAGACCGTCTTCGGTGCCGCCTTCTCCGACCTCGTGGAACGCCAGGACATCCGCCAGCTCATCAGCTTCCTGTACTCGCCTTTCAGCGGAGCGAACCGCAGGCTCGTGCGCGAACTCGACCGTGCATGGCGCGGCTGCCGCACCGCCCAGGCCGACTTGGATGCCTGCATGGCTTCCGCATGTTTCGAGAACTCCCGGCTCGCTTCCATCTTCGAGGCGGCAAAGGCGCGCGATTACCTGGCGCTCATCGAACTGTTGGCACCGCAGGACCTGCCCTATGACCTGAGCTACCAACACGTCGAGACGCAAGCTGCGGTCAAAGTGGCCCGACGCTTCTTCCAGGATGCGCAGGGCCATGGATTGAGTCTGGATGCCATCCGCGAATTGCTTTACAACGAGCCGGTGGACTTCGCCTACGCCTATCGCACGT
>JAFRFV010000141.1 GCA_017434185.1 Coriobacteriales bacterium | reverse complement strand
GTCAAGGCCATCAGTGGCGAGAGGCGCGCGGCGCACCTGATCGACCAGGACAAGTGCATCACCTGCGGCAGCTGCCGCGAGGCCTGCAAGTTCGAAGCCGTGCTGACCGAAGGGAGGCAGTGATGGCTATCAAGATCAAGATCGATGGCAGGGAATGCCTCTGCGAGAAGGGCGAGTACATCTACGACATCGCCAAGCGCAATGGCATCGAGATCCCCACGTACTGCCGCAGTGACGCCTTCCCGGATCACCGCGCCTGCTGCCGCATGTGCATCGTCGAGGTCGTGCAGCGTGGCCGCAGCAGGATCGTCGCCTCCTGCGTCTATCCCGTCGACGGCGAGTGCGAGGTCCTGACCGCATCGCCCAGGATCCTGGAGGATCGTGCGGTGCTGCGTGCGCTCATCAAGCAGACGGAGGACGAGGCCGAAGGTGTCGAGTTCCAGCGTCTGGCCCAGATCGAGAACGACAAATGCATCCTCTGCGGTCTGTGCGTGCAGGCCTGCGAGAGCCTGGGTACCGGCGCCATCAGTCTGGTGAACCGTGGTGTGGATAAGGACGTCGACACCCCGTACCTGAAGCCCAACAAGGCATGCGTGGGCTGCCTGTCCTGCGCGAACGTCTGCCCCATGGACGCTATCACCTGGAGCGAGACCGAGACCACGCGCAGCATCTGGCACCGTGAGTTCCAGCTCGCGCGCTGCAGCTGCTGCGGCAAGGTGCTGGGTACCGTCGACTCCCTGGAATACAGCCGCAAGAAGAGCGGGAAGCAGGCCAAGAGCGTGCCGCTCGAGACCACGTATCTCTGCGACGAATGCCGCAAGGAGGCCTTGGCCCGCGAGATGAGGGAGACCTACCGTTTGGTGTAGAATCCTGTCAGCGAGCGCAGTACGACGGAAAGGACGGCCATGACCGTTCCCAAACGATACAGCAGGAATATCAAGGCGCTCTCCGAGGAGGAGAGCGCCTCCCTTGCAGGCAAACGAGTCTGCGTTGTCGGCTGCGGAGGCCTGGGCGGCTACTGTCTGGAACAGCTGGCGCGTATAGGCGTGGGCACGCTGGTGGCCGTGGATGGCGATGTCTTCGAGGAGAGCAACCTGAACCGCCAGATCCTGGCGACGGAGGTGAACCTGGGGCAGCCCAAGGTGCAGGCGGCTGTCGAGCGCATCGCCATCGTGAACTCACTGGTGAAGGTCGAGCCCCATCACGAGATGCTGGGTGAGGCGAACGCCGCAGCGCTTATCCACGGCTGTGATTGCGTGATCGACGCGCTGGACAACCGCGCGTCGCGCTTCTGGCTCGCCCACGCCTGCCAGCAGGAGGGCATCCCGCTGGTCTACGGCGCGATAGGGGGCTGGTTCGGACAGGTCTGCACCGTCTTCCCGGGCGACGTGAGCTTCGTGGACATCTATGGGTCACACGATGGGGAGGGCATCCAGCGCAGCGAGGGCAACCTTCCCTTCACCGCTGCCGTCACCGCCAGCTTCCAGGTTGCGGAGTGCGTCAAGGTGCTGCTGGGCAAGGCGGATGTCCTGCGCAACCGCCTGCTCATGATCGAGACGCTCTATGGCTCCTGTGAGGAGATGGAACTGGCCTAGCCCAGAAGTACGGGCAACACGAGCACGAGCAGCGCGAGGCAGATGAGCACCGTGAGTGCGATCACGAACGTGCGAGCGGGAGTGCGCCACGCCTTGCTCAGACCCAAGTCGCGGGTGAGCGACTTCATCGATGTGAACAGATGCACGCACAGCGCCACCGCGGTGAGCGCCATGATCAGCTGCGTCCAGATGCCATGTCCCAGCCAGAGCTGGTGGAAGATGGCCGCCAGCAGCAGGATGCCACCGGTGACCCACTTCTTGATCTGGTGCTGCTTCTTGCGCTCGCTGGGCGGGCGCACGGTGTCCGTCCACATGGCATAGGTAGTGGCGCCTGCAAGGACCACATGCACTCCGATGAGCCCCACACCCACCCAGACAAGCCATTCCAGTGAGCTGGGAATGTTGGGCCAGAACTGCCTGAGGGTGCCCAGGCAGGCGTGTGCCAGGAACAGCAGCGTGATTGCGAGCGCTATCCACGCACCGAACGTACGCAGTTTGGAACGTGGGTAACGATCGTCGTTCTCGCTGCCGGACATGCGCCTACCCCGCGTTGATCGCGTCGATGATCTGCTGACGCAGCGCCTTGGGGTCGCAGTTGCCGCGCAGCTCTTTCATGCACTTGCCGATGAGCGGCTGCAGCGCCTTCTCGCGGCCACCGCGGTAGGCTTCAACGTCCGCGGCGTTGGCGGCCAGCACCTTGGCGATCACACCCTTGACCAGGTCATCCGCGCCCTCGCCGATGATGAGACCGCTGCGCTTGGCATAGGCCTCCGGGTCCGTCTCGCCGTCGAAGAGCGCCGCCAGGATGCACTTGGCGTTCGCGTTGCTCACGGTGCCGTCGGCAACGAGCTTGATCAGCTTGCCCAGCGCGGTGCCGTCGATGTCGAGCTCGTCGGCGGTGAGTTGCTTCCTGTTCAGGAAGCCCAGGCAGTTGGAGATGATCCAGT
>JAFRFV010000012.1 GCA_017434185.1 Coriobacteriales bacterium | reverse complement strand
GAGGAGGACAAGCGCGAGATCGTGTTCCGGACTGGAGCCGAGGGCACATACGATACCGTGCGTCGTGGATACTCCAGGACTTCTATTCCCTTCCAGGAGTACTGGGGCATGTCAATTCTGGTTTAACAGAGTGTATTTTTTGCAGCTATGTACGCAGCGTTACATAAGATGATAATCGCCGTGTTTCGCGCGCTCGCGCTCGCTGCGCCCCGCGCTCCGCGCCGCTACAGGAAGAGCAAGCGCAGGCCGATGATCACCAGCAACACGTACGTGAGCGTCTTGAAGGCATCCACGCTCACCTTGCGCGCGATGCGATTGCCCACCCACGTGGCCAGCAGCGCGAGCGGTACCGCGAACAGCAGCACGTGCGCCGTCGCAGCGGTCAGGTTGCCCGCCAGGATCGCCTGCACGGCGTAGGTGAAGTTCAGGACCGTCCAGATGAAGCCCATGCTGCCGCGGAACTCATCCTTGTCCTTCCAGCGCTGCAGCGCGAAGATGACCAGCAGCGCGCCGCCGCTCACGTACATGCCCTGGATGATGCCAGCGAAGGGGATGAGCGCCCAGATCGCCCACGTGGGTAGCTCGTGCTGCTTGCGCCAGATCAGGTTCTTCAGGCCCACCGCCAGCACGAGAACGCCGTAGATGAGCACGAGCAGCTCGAACGAGAGCTTGGTATCCAGCCAGATACCCACGAACATGCCCGCCGCCATGATGGGGATCACGCGCGCCATATCGTGCCAGTTGATTTGCTTGCGCGCGTCCACCGCCACCCATCCGCAGTTCATGCAACCGCACACATTGAGCACGACCACACTGCTGGCGAAGCCCAGGAACTCGATGCCGAAGGGCATCGCCAGCATGTTGCCAGCGAAGCCGGTGATGGCTTGGATCACATAGGCTATGAAGAAGATGAGCAGGAATACCAGCTGCCCCCAGCCAAGACCCAACACGCTTTCATGCATCCTTTCACACTCGATATAGGCGGATTCGGATAAGCGCACGGCCGTCCGAATACCAACAACGTGTATAATGCCACGTCACAGGACTATCGCGCGGAGAAAAGACCATGGCAGACTTCCGCATCACGGTAGCCGGTGATAGCGCGCTCAATCTTGAATTCGGTCAGATCATCTCAGCTAAGACCAGCACGCTCATCCGCCAGGCTGCCCTGTGCCTCACAGAAGACGGTATCGAAGGTGTGACGGAACTCATTCCCACCTTCTGTTCCCTCATGGTCCAGTACGACCCGTTGGTGATCGGCTTCGACGAACTCTGCGAGGCGCTCCAGGGTAAGCTGCGCAACATTGGCGCCACGGAGTCGAGCGTGCGGCACATCGTCCTCATCCCCACCTGCTATGGCGGAGAGTACGGTCCCGACATGCCCACCGTGGTCGCGCATTCCGGCCTCACAGAGCAGGAAGTGATCGCCATCCACTCCGGCCACGATTATCTGATCGACATGTTGGGCTTCCTGCCCGGCTTCGCGTATCTGGGCGGCCTCGATCCGCGGCTCCACACACCGCGTCTCGCGACCCCGCGCACGCTGCTCGAGGCCGGAAGCGTGGGCATCGGCGGCGCGCAGACCGGTGTCTACCCGCTGCCGTCCCCCGGCGGTTGGCAGATCATCGGGCGCACGCCCATCAAGCCCTACGACCCGGATCGCGCGAAGCCCATCCTGTACGCCGCCGGCGAGTACCTGCGCTTCGTGCCCATCACGCCCGCGCAGTACAAGGCCATCGAGCGTCAGGTGGCCCAGGGCACCTATGAGTACCAATCCATCACGCAGGAGGGCTAGCTCATGGGCGTCGTCGTGAAGACAGCGGGCATCTGCACCACCATCCAGGACCTGGGACGCATCGGCTACCAGGGCAGCGGCTTCAGCCCCAGCGGCGTGATGGACCATCGCGCCTGCACGCTGGCCAACCTGCTGGTGGAGAACGATCCCAACACCTGTGTCATCGAGTTCGCGCTCATAGGGCCCACGCTGCGCTTCACCACCAACACCATCATCGCCATCACCGGCGGCGACTTCAGCCCTCTGCTGGGCGGCAAGCCGGTGCCCATGTACAAGGCCATCATGGTGCACCGAGGATCGGTGCTCTCCTTCGGCGCGCCCCGCACCGGCTGCTACGGCTACATCTCCATCGGTGGGGGAGGTCTGGACGTTCCCGTGGTCATGGGCAGCTGCTCCACCAACCTGCGCTGCAGCGTGGGCGGCTGGCATGGCCGCAAGCTGAACGTGGGCGACTACCTGCCCTTCAAAACCCCCAACTTGGACTTCCTGGCCAACCTTCCCTCACATGTGATCGCGCCGGATGACATCTACGGATTCGGCCAAGAGCAGGTCACACTGCGTGTCGTGCCCGGTCCGCAGGATGATGCGTTCACCCAGGTGGGGCTTGATACCTTCTACGGCAGTGCCTTCACCATAACCAACCAATGCGACCGCATGGGCTTTAGAATCGATGGGCCGGAGATCGAGACAAAGAACGGCTCCGACATCATCAGCGACGGCATCGCCTTCGGTGCCGTACAGGTGCCCAGCAAGGGGCGCATCATCATCATGCTTGCAGACCGCCAGACCACCGGCGGTTATGCCAAGATCGGCACCATCGCCAGCGTGGACATCCCCAAGCTGGTCCAGCGCAAACCTGGTGACAGGATCGTCTTCCAGCAGGTGAGCGTTCAAGAAGCCCAGGACCTCCTACGGCAGCAGGCGCGCTATTACAGCAGCGTAGCCAAGGCGGTCAAGCGACTGTGCAGCGGAGGCACGTCCCCCAGACGCACGGCTCGCCGCTTGACCCCCATCCTGGAACGCCAGGCCAGGATCGCCAAGGACGAGGTCCTGTGGATCAACACCGAGGACCGCGATCGCGATCGCAGCGTCCCGCAACGCAAGGGTCAGTAGCGGGCATCCAGCGCCCGACGGCAGGAATGGAGACAACAGATGGAAACCAAGATCATCCTCGAGCTCATCGACATCATGGACAAGGCGGACCTCACCGCCCTGCGTGTGGATGACGGCAGTCTGAAGGTCGAGCTCGAGCGCACGAGGCCGGGCTTATCCCAAGACGCCCTGCCCCTTGTCGCCGGTGCCCTGCAGGGTGCCCCCGCCGCTCCCGCCGCAGCTGCGAAGGCTGCCGCGTCGCCGGTCGACGAGCGCCAGTTCATCGTGCGCAGTCCCATGGTGGGCACCTTCTATGTGGCCCCCAGCCCCGACGAGCCGCCCTTCGTGCAGGTGGGCCAGGGCATCCAGGCCGGTCAGACCCTGTGCATCGTGGAAGCCATGAAGATGATGAACGAGATCATCGCGGAGAAATCCGGCACCATTGCCGAGGTCCTGGCCGCCAATGCCACCCAAGTGGAGTACGACCAGCCGCTCTTCATCATCGACGTGGCCTAGGCGGCTGCCATGTTCAAGAAGATCCTCATTGCCAATCGTGGCGAGATAGCGGTGCGCATCGTGCGCGCCTGCCGCGCCATGGGCATCAAGACTGCCGTGGTGTATTCCACAGCGGATAAGCACTCCCTTCCCGTGTACCTTGCCGACGAGAGCGTCTGTATCGGTCCCCCTCCCGCCCGCGACAGCTACCTGAACATGAACGCCATCATCCAGGCGGCCAAGGGCGTGGGCGCCGACGCGATCCATCCCGGCTACGGCTTCCTTTCCGAGAACTCCGGCTTCGCCAAGCTCTGCCAGGAGAACGGCATCACCTTCATCGGACCCGCCCCGGAGCTGATCGACCGTATGGGCAACAAGAGCCAGGCCCGCCGTACCATGATCGAGGCCGGCGTTCCCGTGGTGCCCGGCACCAAGAACGCCGTCTACACGGTGGAGGAGGCGCTGGATGCCGCCCGCGAACTGGGCTGGCCCATCATGATCAAGGCCAGCAGCGGTGGCGGCGGCAAGGGCATGCGTATCAGCCGCAACGAGGCGGACTTCGAGAACGCCTACCAGATCGCGCAGCGCGAGAGCGCCGCGGCCTTCGGTGACAACGCCATGTACCTGGAGCGCTACATGGAAGGCCCGCGCCACATAGAGGTGCAGATCATCGGCGACACCCACGGCAACGTGTTCGCGCTGGGTGAGCGCGACTGCAGCGTGCAGCGCAACCACCAGAAGATGATCGAGGAGTCGCCGTCGCCCGCCGTGGACGAGGCCACCCGCGCCAAGCTCTGCGAGACCGCCGTGCGCGCCGCCAAGGCCGTGGGCTACGTGAGCGCGGGTACCGTGGAGTTCCTGATGGACGCGCATCGCGAGTTCTACTTCATGGAGATGAACACGCGCATCCAGGTGGAGCATCCCGTGACCGAGATGGTCACCGGCGTCGACCTGATCCAGGCCATGATCCGCGTCGCCGCAGGTGAGGTGCTCGACTTCAACCCGGAGGACGTGAAGGTGCGCGGCCATGCCATCGAGTGCCGCATCAACGCGGAGCAACCCGCCAAGAACTTCCTGCCCAGTCCCGGCACCATCTCGCAGATGCATCTGCCCGGCGGCAACGGCGTGCGCGTGGACACCGCCACCTACGACGGCCTCGTGATCTCGCCCTACTACGATTCGCTTATCGCCAAGATCATCGTCCATGGTCGTGACCGCAAGGAGGCCATCGCCAAGATGCGCACCGCGCTGGAGGAGATGGTCATCGTGGGCGTCGAGACCAACCTGGACTTCCAGTTCACCATCCTCGAGAATCCAACCTTCAAGGCCGGCCAGGCCGACACCGGTTTCATCGATCTGTTCATGAAAGGAGAGGTGTAGGACATGACTGACATCTACAATGCGACCCCGCTCGAGGCGCGCCACATCATCCGTCGCGGTGAGTGGGACAAGCCCACCAGCGGCCTGTGCCCCGGCTACGCACAGGCCAACCTGATCGTGCTGCCCAAGGAGCAGGCGTACGATTTCCTGCTGTTCGCGCAGCGCAACCCCAAGCCCTGCCCGCTGTTGGAGGTCACCGAGGTGGGTTCCCGCTGGGCCAACATCTGCGCCACCGACTGCGACATCGCCAACGACTTCCCGCGCTACCGCGTCTACCGCAACGGCGTCATGACCGAGGAGCTCACGAGCGTCGAGCACCTGTGGCGCGATGACCTGGTGAGCTTCGTCATCGGCTGCAGCTTCAGCTTCGAGAGCGAGCTCATCGAGGCCGGCATCGAGATGCGTCACAACACCATGGGCCGCAACGTGAGCATGTACATGACCAACATCGACTGCAAGCCCGCCGGCATGATGAAGGGCAAGATGGTGGTCTCCATGCGTCCCATCCCGTACGACCAGATCGTGAAGTCCGTGCAGCTCTCCGGTGCCATCCCCAAGGTGCACGGCGCGCCCATCCACATCGGCGACCCCGCGGTCATCGGTATCAAGGACATCAGCACGCCCGACTTCGGCGAGCCCGTGGACATCTATCCCGGCGAGGTACCCGTGTTCTGGGCCTGCGGTGTGACCCCGCAGAGCATCGTGATGAACGTCAAACCCGAGTTCGCCATCACCCACGCGCCGGGTTGCATGCTCATCACCGACACCAAGAACGTCAACCTCAAGGGATAAGGGAGGCGCGAAGGGCATGGCTGCGCGCATCGACCTGAACTGCGACCTGGGCGAGAGCTTCGGCCGCTACAAGCTGGGCGAGGACGAGAAGGTCATCCCGCTCATAAGCAGCGCCAACGTGGCCTGCGGCTTCCATGCGGGCGACCCGCTGGTCATGCGCAGGACGGTCGCGCTCGCCAAGGAGGCGGGCATATCCATCGGTGCGCATCCTGGGCTGCCGGATTTGCAGGGTTTTGGAAGGCGCACGATGCGCTTATCCAATGAAGAAGCATATTCCTTCGTTTTGTACCAGGTTGGCGCCCTGCAAGCCATTTGCCGTGCTCAAGGTACCACTCTGGCCCATGTCAAGCCCCATGGTGCCTTGTACAACCAATGCTCGGTCGACTACAATCTCTCCACCGCAGTAGTGCGCGCTATCATGGATGTCGATCCTGGGCTCGTGCTCGTGGGCCTCGCGAATGGCGAACTCGTTCGCGCCGGCCAAGATCTTGGCATCCGTGTGGCGCAGGAGTTCTTCGTCGACCGCAATTACGACGAACGGGGTTTGTTGAGGGATCGTTCGCTTCCGGGAGCGCTTATCACAGATGAAGACCTGGCGGTGGAACGACTCAAGCGTGTGATCCTTGAAGGTACGCTGGAGACCTACGAAGGCAGCACCATCCAACTGCAAGCGGACACCGTCTGCGTGCACGGTGATGGAGCCAAGGCGCTGGAGTTCGCGCGGCGCATCAGAATGGACCTCACAGCGGCAGGTATCGAGATCCGCCCGATGGGAGATGCCAGCTGACCAGCGCGAAGCGATCAGTGGACATAGAAGGAAAAGGTTCGAGCAAGGAGAGAGAAATGGCAGAGGCAAATGCTGGAGGATCCAAGTTCCTCACTCGTCTCAAGAACGTGGGTCCTGGCGCGCTGGTTGCCGCCGCGTTCATCGGTCCCGGTACGGTGACCACCTGTACGGTCTCCGGTGCGAACTATGGTTACATGATGCTGTGGGCCATGCTGTTCGCCACCTTCGCGACCATCGTCTTCCAGGAGATGGCGGCCCGCGTTGGTATCATCAGTGGCAAGGGTCTGGGTGAGAACATCCGCGATCGCTTCGCCTCCAAGAAGGCGCTCATGTGGATCTCGATCATCCTGGTCATCGTCGCCATCTTCATCGGTAACGTGGCCTATGAGACCGGTAACATCACCGGTTCCGTCATGGGCGCCGAGGCCGTGATCACCGGCAACAGCGCCGTGCATATCGCGCTCATCCTGATCATCGCCGGTCTGGCCTTCGCCCTGCTGTTCGTGGGCAAGTACAACCTGGTCGAGAAGGTGCTCACCGCCATCGTCATCGTGATGGGTCTCGTGTTCGTCGTGACCGCTCTGGCCTCCGACGTCCAGTGGGGCGCCGTGATCAAGGGACTCTTCACCCCGCAGATGCCCTCCAATGACAAGGCCGGCATCGTGGCCACCATCGGCCTGATCGGCACCACCGTCGTGCCCTACAACCTGTTCCTGCATGCCTCCAGCGCCTCCGAGCGTTGGAAGGATCCCGAGCAGATCGGCGACGCCCGCTTCGATGCCATCCTGAGCATCGGTCTGGGCGGCCTCATCTCCATGTGCATCATCATCGCCGCCGCCGCCAACATCTACGGCACCGGCGTCACCGTTGCCAACGGTAAGGACTTCGCTCTGGCTCTCAAGCCCATCCTGGGCAACTGGGCTACCTGGTGCATCGCCATCGGCCTGCTGGCCGCTGGTTTCACCTCCTGCATCACCGCTCCTCTGGCCGCCGCCTTCGCCGTCTCCGGCGCTCTGGGTTGGGGCAAGGACATGAAGGACATGAAGTTCAAGGCCGTCTGGATGATCGTCATCGTGTGCGGCATCATCATGGCCATCTGGCT
>JAFRFV010000140.1 GCA_017434185.1 Coriobacteriales bacterium | reverse complement strand
CGGAGACGAGCGAATCAGGCGTCAAGGCATCTGGATTCGCCAACCCCTCGTTGGAGTTGGGATCGTCATCCGGGCTGCCGCCTCCGGCGCCCATGCCCTCGTCGCCGCCACCAGTACCATCACCGGTCGCAGAACCGGTACCAGTGCCTTGGCCGCCATCGACGCCACCGCCGCCCTCGCCATCTCCAGCGGAGACGGCGGGGCCGCCATAGAGCGTTACATAGAGGGTGTGTATCCACGTGATCTGGTACTGCGAGCTGCCGCCCTCCGGCGTGGACCCGAAGAGAAGGCGGAAACGCGTCGCTTCGGTCATGTTGTAGTCGGGGTCGGTGCCGGCGTTGCGAACCTGATTGCTCTCGAAGGCAAGGATCGGATAGACCTGTTGGGCCTCAGAGAAATTCATCATGTCGATGTTGGGGAAGTAGTAGCGGTTGGTACCGAAGATATAGCTGTAGCTCACGGGGCGATCGAGATAGTCCGCCGTGCCGAATGCGATGGTCTTGCAACCGGCAAGGTTCACGCCGGATTCGTCGAGTACGGTGCCGAGCGGCACGCCATAGCCGGTCATCGTCCAGTAGGAGCCGCTTCCGAAAGCCGTGTACGTTGCGGTGACCGTCCCCATGGCTGCGAGTTCATCCAGAGAATAGGTCTTGTTGATGACGAAGCGCGGATCACTCGTGTCCCTCATATCCGCAGGGGGATAGAGCTCGTAGTAGGCGAGCACCGTGAGGGTATCCTGCGGATGATAGTCATCGCTCACCGTTCCACCGTTGGGGTCTTTCATCGTGATGATGATCGACGTGGTGATACGGCTGTTCCCCTCGCCGGCGGTGGTGTACGCGTAAAGGGACGAGATTCCGTAGACCGTCGGGCGCCAAAGGCCCGGTGTGTAGTCGTCGTCAACGGATGCCATGGCGGGATCGCCCACATACCAGCGGATGGCGCTCATTCCTTCGAGCTGCTCGGAGAGCGGACCGTCGAAGGATGAGTACTGAACGGTCTCCTGGGAATGGATGTCGTATACATCGACCGCCACGTAGAAGCGGTTCATGGCGGTAGCCAGTTCACCCGTGATGATGAAGGGCTCACCTGTGGGGATGGATTGACCATCCTGATCGAGGATATGGATGCCCGTCACATACCAATCCGCTTCCTGACCTGTGACGGTGATGGTCACACGCGCCTCGATGCGGGTCTTGTTGGGATTCTCGGTGTCGGGGATGTAGGCGATGAGTTCCGCTTCGCCGTCGGCAACCGCGACGACGGAACCGCCGTAGACCGTGAAGACGGATGGATCACTGCTCTCCCAATGGACACGGTAATCATCCGTGGTGGTGGACCAATCGTCCCAAGTGCTCACCGTGTAGAACTCCAGGTGGCCGCCCTTCTCGCTTATGCTCATAGGACGACGGTTCGGGTACGAGGTCTCCCCCACGCAGGTGGCCGTATCCTTTATATAGATACCCAAGTCGAAGATACCGTCTTGGACGGGATCGTCTCCGCCGGGCTCGGTGCCGTTACCAGGTTCAGTACCATTGCCAGGCTCGGTGCCGTTGCCGGGCTCGGTGCCGTTGCCGGGCTCAGTGCCATTGCCGGGCTCGGTGCCGTTGCCGGGCTCGGTGCCGCTACCGGGTTCGGTACCATTACCGGGCGTGTCGCCGCCAGGCGTGTCACCTCCGGGCGTATCCCCACCTGGAGTATCTCCGCCGGGGGTGTCCCCACCAGGAGTATCCCCACCTGGGGTATCACCGCCGGGAGTGTCACCGCCTGGGGTGTCGCCGCCTGGCGCGTCGCCATCACCTTCTTCGGCGAAGGCGACGAGCGGGATGCATTGCGAGATGACAAGGGGCATGACGATGCCCAACGTGACAGTCAAAGCGAGCAGCATGCCAAGGAGCGCCCGTACTGGCGTTCGCATATCCTTGCTGTTCAGCGTCTCGGACATGTTCGAATGCATTCCTCTCCATATGGTTATAGACCTTATCATTATATTGTTATAAGAATATTCTTAAATATCTCTAGTTTTGTGGATAGATTATCCCGCTGCATTTCATAGCGTGAGTGGCAAGGAGTCGACAGGGAGAATGCGCCACAGGTCCAGTCCTGTGCTATGCTTTTCCGCAGATGAGAAGAGCCAAGGGATAAGGACAGCGCTCATGAAGGTTTGGATCGAGGCCATGCGCCTGCGGGCGCTTCCACTTTCGATATCCTGCGTCATCCTGGCCAGCGCGATGGCGGCCTTCTATGGCTCCTTCCGATGGCAGCTGTTCATCCCCATGCTGCTCATGACGATGTGTCTGCAGATCTCCTCCAACTTCGCGAACGAATACGGTGACTTCGAACACGGCGTCGACAACCAGGATCGCATCGGTCCCATCCGCGGCATGCAACGCGGCGAGATCACGAAGGAGCAGATGAAGCGCGCCCTCATCATCCTCGCCTGCGTCATCGCGGTGCTCATCATCCTGCTGTTGGCGTTGGCGTTCGGGCTTGGGAATCTGGGCTGGAGCATCGCGTTCCTGGTCCTGGGCGGTCTCTGCATCTGGGCGAGCATCAGCTACACCACCGGCGATCATCCCTATGGCTACTACGGCCTGGGGGATTTCTCCGCCTTCTTCTGCTATGGCATCGTGGCCATCATCGGCGGTTTCTTCCTGCATGCCAAGACCATCGAGCCGCTGGTGATCCTGCCTGCGCTGGGCTTCGGCCTGCTCGTTGCGGCGATGGTCTCGTACAACAACCTGCGCGACATCCAGAACGACTCCGCCTGCGGCAAGCGCACCGTGGCCAACATGCTGGGCATCGAGCGGGCGCGGATATACCAGGTGACGATCGTGGTCGTTGGCTTGCTGTTCTTCCTCGCCTTCCCCATCGCCGCCGGGATCACCACATGGTGGCGCTATGCGTTCGTGCTCATCTATCCCCTCTTCTTCACGCAGCTCGCTCGCGCCATGAAGGTCACCGACCTTGCCGAGTACGACGCGTTCATGAGGCCCCACAGCTTGAAGACCGCGGCTCTGGCCGTGCTCTTCTCGCTCTGCATGGTGCTGTGAGGCGCCGCTCGACCCATCCTGTGCTATGCTGTGAACTTGGAACAGGAGCCGGGAGATAAGGACTGCACACATGAAGGTTTGGATAGAAGCGATGCGTTTGCGTACCCTGCCGCTCACCGCGGCAGGTGTCATCGTGGCTAGCGGCTTGGCCGCCTTCTATGGAGTCCTCTCGTGGGGGCTGTTCTTCCCCATGCTCATCATGGCCCTCACGCTACAGGTGATCGCCAACTTCGCCGACGAGTACGGCGACCTCGAGCACGGCGTCGACAACGATGATCGCGTTGGCCCGCATCGCGGCATGCAGCGTGGCGAGATCACCAAGGAACAGATGAAACGCGCCCTCATCGGCACCTCCATCTTCGTGTTCCTGCTCATCATCGGGCTCGTGGTGGGTGCCTTCGGCATCAAGGCGATAGGCTGGATCGTCCTGTTCCTGGCCTTGGGCGCCTTCTGCATCTGGGGCGCCATCCGCTACACCGTGGGCAAGCATGCCTACGGCTACATCGGCCTGGGTGACTTCTTCAGTTTCTTCTTCTTCGGAATCGTCGCTGTGGTGGGTGGCTTCTTCCTGTACGCGAAGTCGATGGTGGCGCTCGTGTGGCTGCCCGCCGTGGGTCTGGGCCTGCTGGTGGCGGGCATGATCAACTACAATAACATGCGTGACCTGGAGAACGACGCCGCCTGCGGTAAGCGCACCGTTGCGACCATGCTGGGTCACAGGAACGCCAAGATCTACCATCTGCTGCTGGTGGGCGGCGGCATGGCCTGCTTCCTGGCCTTCCCCATCGCCGCGGGTATCACCGCATGGTGGCGCTACGCCTTCGTGCTGCTGTACATCCTGTACTTCAAGCAGCTCTACACCGCGATCCGCATCACGAACCCGGCGGATTTCGACGCACTCATGAAGCCGCACAGCCTGACCGCCGTGGCCATCAGCCTGTTCTTCGCGCTCTGCATCGCGCTGTGAGACGGGCGCTTGGCGCTTATCCCCTGCCTCGGTCCTTCGAAGGTGCCCACTCGATGTAGCACCACGTGCTGCGGCGCCTGGTGTCGTTGGGGTCACCGGCATGCAGGATGTGCGCGTATTCGATGTAATCGAGTTTTGGTAGACGCCCCAAACTCATGAGATAGTTCATGACGATGGCGGTTGTCTGGATCCTGTACCCGGAGGTCCTGGGTTCACCCATATGCTTGCGGTCGGGACCCGGCAGAGTGATGACGCAAAGCCTACGCGCCTTGCTCTCCAGTTTGGCGATGGCATCCGCGAGGTCATCCAGGATGAGGGAGCGGGACGAGATGGCGACATCGGCCACGGGCAGGTCCGTCAGATCGTCCTGCCATGCACGACGATGGGTTTGGATAAGTGCGTCGACCCCTTCTTCGGCAGCATACTCCAACAGGGCATCCAGCATGCCCTGGCTGAAGTCGACGGCTATCACCGGGTGCCCCGCCTTCGCGAGGGGGATCGTGACGGCACCGGCACCGCATGCCATATCGAAGACGCTTTCGGCTTCGCAAAGGGGCAGGCGCTTGAGGAAGTACTCGACGTAATCCTCCTTCCGGCCCTTGTGGACGAAGTTCACGGAGCGCTTATCCCAATCATCGCGGGAAGCCTCGAGATCGCTGTGGTCGTAGCCCGCGCGGAATTCCCCGCACCAGTACTCCGGGCCGGGAAGATGACGTGCGTCGTTGTCCTTCATGGGCGCCTAGCCTTCGTTCTTGGCTGCCGCCACGTCGCAGGGTGAGAGGCTGGGCACGAGGGGCGCATTGCCGGCCTCGGCCTCCTTGCGCTCACGCTCGAGCACGATGTTCATGGCGGCGATGGCGCACTCGAGCATACCCTCGTCGGGCACCTTGGTGGTAAGGCGCTGCATCTGCATACCAGGCCAGAGCACGACCTTCACAAGGGGCTTGTCGGGGTTGTTACCCGCCCATTTGACCGTGACCTCGTAGGCGAAGCCTGCGATGAGCGGCATGAGCAGGATGCGGATGAGGATGACCAGCAGCAGACGCGGCACCTTGGCGGTCACGCCCATGAGGTCCACCAGCGGCCCCGTGGGGAAGATGGTGTAGATGAAGATCGCGATGATCATGGTCATGATCAGGAACGCGGTGCCGCAGCGCACGTGCAGGCGCGGGAAGCTGGCGGCGTTCTGAGGCGTGAGCTCGAGCCCATGTTCGAAGCAGTGGATGGTCTTATGCTCGGCGCCGTGGTAGCGGAACATGCGCTTGATGTCCTTCATGAGCGAGATGAACCAGATGTAGCCGATGAAGACGATGATGCGCAGGATGCCGTCGATGATGTTCCAAGTGAGGGTCTTCTCGCCGATGTCACCCACGATGAGGTTGGTGATGGCCGCCGGCAGGGCGACGAAGATGAAGATGCCCAGCACGACACCCAGCGCCATGGACAGAGTGAGCAGCCAAGCCGGCATCTCCTCGCCCTCCTTGTCCTGTTGCGCCTCGGACGCGCCCACGCCTTCGGTTGGAGTATCTGTCTCGGCGACCTCAAGGGAAGGGGGTTGAGCGGAACGGTCCTCTAGCGAGGCCCCCTTCCCTTGGGGGTCGCCTTCGCCAGATTCCTCCTCCTCGAAGTCGTAGGCGTGGTTCGCGCTTATCTCCAGTGCATTGTAGGCGAGCACGAGCGATTCGACCATGGCGGTGCAGCCACGGATGACGGGCTTGTACATCCAGGCGTTCTTCTTCTTGCCGGAAGCGAGGTCGTGTTCCTCGGTGTAGATGTTGCCGTTGGGCTCGCGAACGGCGACGGCCCAGTTGTAGCGGCCGCGCATCATGATGCCCTCGATCAGGGCCTGACCGCCTATGTGCGTCTTGACCAGAACACCTTCGGTCTT
>JAFRFV010000139.1 GCA_017434185.1 Coriobacteriales bacterium | reverse complement strand
GGGCAACAAGGTGATCCGCGGCACCGACGGCAAGGTCAAGGGCTACGCCCGCAAGAGCTGGTTCTAGTTCGCAGCAGCCAGCAGCCAGCAGCCAGCGGCACATATCGGCACCGCAGTGGCCGTCACCAGCGCGAGGTGGCGGCCGCTCGCTTCGTGCAGGAAATCGGCGCGCCTTCAGCGAGAATAGCACAGCCACCCCCATCGTCCCCTGCTAAGATGCTCCCCATGGATAAGTGCAAGGCGACAGCATCATTCACTCTGGCATTGTGCTTGTATGGCACGATCGGCTGGGCGCTTTCGTACATCGACCTGCCCAGCGAAGTGGTCGTGCTCTGCCGCGGCGGCATCGGAACCCTGTTCATACTCGCGGTGCTCCTGTGCAGGAAACGGCGCTTCGACCTTCCCGCCGTGCGCGCCAACCTCAAGTGGCTGGCACTTTCCGGCATCAGTCTGGGCCTCAACTGGGTACTGCTCTTCGCCGCCTATCGCGCGACCACCGTCGCCATCGCCACCCTGTGCAACTACATGGCGCCGGTCATCCTGATCATCGTCGCGCCCTGGCTTCTGGCCGAGAAGCGCAATCCCAAGAAGATCTGCTGCGCCGCCATCGCGGTGCTGGGCGTGGTGCTGGTCTCAGGGGTCGTGGGTGGCGGCGCGCAAGCCGCCAACCTGCGCGGAGTCGCCCTCGCGCTGGCCGCTGCCGTGGGAGGCGCGGCGCTTATCATATGCAATAAGAAGATGGGGGACGTACCCATCTTCGAGAAGGCCAGCACCCAGCTCTTCTTCTCGACGCTGACGGCGCTGCCGTTCGTGCTGATCAACAACCTGGGCGCGAGCTTCCACCCCGGTGCGCTGGCCGTGGGTTTGGTCATCATGTTGGGCGTCGTGCACACCGGCATCGCCTACTGCCTGTATTTTGGCGCCATCCCGTACTTGAGCGCCCAGTCCCTGGCTGTGCTAGGATACGTTGAGCCCGCAGTCGCGGTACTCGTTTCGACGCTGATCATGCACGAGTCGCTGTCGCTGCTGGGCTGGCTTGGCGCGGCGCTCATCATAGGTGCGGCGGCGGCGAGCGAACTGGTGGAGTGACCCGAGCGCAACAAGAGGGAGGATCATGAGCGCATACGATGTCAACGTGGATGGGTACCGCTACACGCGTTTGCAGGAGGCCGGCTTCGTCCTGCTGGGCTTCGTGTTCGGCCTGGTGGGCGTGTTGGTGGACTGGGCCATCGCCCGCAAACGCAAGATGATGGAATGCTCCGCCGAGGGCATCTGGCTG
This sequence comes from Coriobacteriales bacterium, assembly GCA_017434185.1. Lineage (GTDB taxonomy): Bacteria > Actinomycetota > Coriobacteriia > Coriobacteriales > RUG844 > RGIG2431. The sequence goes on along the minus strand of JAFRFV010000139.1, from coordinate 1,998 downwards.
GGTATCATCGGCTGGGCCACCGCCATCGCGCTCGGTGCGATCCTGGGGCTTTGCGGCGTGGTGTCCCTGATGTTCACCAAGGGTTGGACCATCTTCTTCCTGGTGGTGGCCATCCTGTTCATCTGCCTTGCCGACATGTGGGTCTACGGCATGAAATACAAGATGACCCCGCAGGAGAAGGCGACCCCCATCATGGGCGACGACTGGATCAAGCCCGGCGAGAAGCATCTGCGCTACGATTCCGCCATCACCATCGACGCGCCGGCGGGGCTCGTGTGGCAGTACGTGCAGCAGTGCGGCCAGAGCAAGGCGGGCTGGTACAGCTTCGATTGGCTCGAGCAGCTCTTCACCTTCGACATCCACAATCACTATGACATCCACCCGGAGTGGCAGGGCCTGCAGCCCGGCGAGTTCCAGTGGTTCCACCAAGCGCCGCTCTCCATTGGCGAATGGGTCACGCAGGTCTCCCACAGCGACCCCTACGGCTGGGCCGCCCACAGCGACACCGCCACCGACCCCACCTACGCGAACCCCGGCCCCAATCAGGAGAAGGCCCTTGGTCTCTGGTTCAAGCGTTTCTGCTGGACCTGGAACTGGGAGATCCGCTCCATCGAGCCCACTGCGGATGCCCCGGACCGCTGCCGCCTGCGCTGGCGCTGCGACTGCACCTTCGAGCGCTATCACCGCACCAACAAGTACTTCGTGGTCTTCATCCTGGGCACCGCGAGTATCGTCATGGGCCGTCGCTTCATGGACGTGATGAAGGCGCTGGCGGAAGGGCGCTTCAAGTACCCCGATTCCAAACGCTGATCATGACAGCAGCGCCCCCGGATTCCGGGGGCGCTTCATTATGGGGATAAGCGCTGCGGCATCTAGCAGCCAACGGTGAGTTCGCTCTTGAAGCCAGCGAGCTCGATCAGGCACGCGGCATCGGGGGTCTCGCTCACGCTATCGAGCACAATGGAGTTGCCGATGCCGCGGCTGCGCACGCGGAACGCGGCGTCCTGCGGCACGGCCACACGCGAGATCGCGCGCACTTGGTTGATGTCCAGACGCTGGGGCAGCTGGCGGCATTCAACGGCAAGATTCTCGTTGCAATCCAGTTCGACGTGCTCGAGCAGAGCATCCAACAGCACTTTCTCGAACTTGCCCACCAACTCCAAGCGTTCCGGAGCGATATCGAAGACCTGGATCTCCTGCGCCGTGCCGGTCAACTCCACGTGGGTCTTCCACTCGGCGGGCAGCTCGATCAGGCAATCGACGCTCGCATGCGCAGCGGCAGCGGTGATCTCGCCCGTCTTGACGACCTCGACATCGAAGGAACGGCCCTCGGTGTCGAGGCGCACCTTGAACTGCGACGCCAGATCCTCCACCGTTTCGCTCGTGAGCTGCACGCGCAGCTTCTCGCTCTGTGACGCCGCGATGGTGAGCTTGCGCACGGTGCCGTAGTCGATATCGAAGTCGCAGGGGCCTACCACGTCGCATTGGGTAACGGTCTCGTAGAGCGTGCCGGTCGCACCGGCGTCAGCGAGCGCGTCTTCCGCAGCGGGAGCGACACCCAGCAGCTCGTCCACGCTCACGCGGAAGAGCTGCGCGATAGCCACCACATTGCCCAGGTCGGGCGTGCCGCCGTCGGTCTCCCACTTGGTCACCGCTTGGCGCGAGACGTTCAGCGCCTCCGCCATCTGCTCCTGGCTCATGCCCGCCTTCTTACGCAGACTCCTGATGTTATCCGAGATCATCGTTGCTCCTTTCGACTGGGTTCGCTTCGACAAGAAGCCTATACGCTGCGCAGGGTAGCAACCAGCAGCCTTTGCTTGCATTCCAGCCCCGTTTTGCTACGTATCGTAGCATCATCGTGCCACCAGCGGTAGCAGCATCGCATGCAGACCCTGCAGCCCGGCAAGGCATCCGGTTGTTCTGACAATTTCATGGGGAAATCAGGTTGGAATACTCCCGGCGGACGCAATATTTCAGGTTGCAAGACGCCCCCAAGCG
>JAFRFV010000138.1 GCA_017434185.1 Coriobacteriales bacterium | reverse complement strand
GGGCGGCGCGGGCGGCGCGGGACTGCGCCACGCGGGCGCGTGCCTCGATCATGTTCCGGACGCTGCGGCGCATATCTGCGGGGATGTATGTGAGCGATTCGAGGTCCTGGGGCAGGTAGTCGTAGAGGCTCTGGGGAGCCGTCTGCTGGATGCTCGCGGGGTCCGAGGCGGGCGCCAGGGGTCGAGCTTCAAGCTCGAGGATACGGGCGCCCTGAGCGGCGAGCCGTCTCTCATAGCCGGTGATGGGGCTGGGAGCGCGGCGCTTATCCTCTGAATCGCTGCGCCAGGTGATCGCATAACCAGCGAGCTCGAACTGGATGAGGCTGTAGTCCCAAAGCGGCTGGCTGTCGGTCTTGAAGTCCAGGTTGCCGCCCGGTGTCAGCAGTTCGCGGTATGCCATGAGCGCGCTCGCGTGTGTCATGCGCTGCGACGCCTGAGCAGCACGCGCGTGGGGCGTAGGGACGTTGATCGAGATGGAGTCGAGCTCCGCGGGGGCGAAGAACCGCGAGAGTTCCGCGGCACCGGAATCCCGGGGGACGGCAGCGAACAGGGTGTTGGGAACGCCGGCATCGAGCGCCTTGCGTGCGGCTTTGGCGACGCAGAAGAGCTCCACGTCCAAGCCGATGTACAGGGTCGAGGGGTTCTGGGCGGCAGCGCCAACGCAGTAGTCGCCCATCCCGCAGCCGTAGTCCAGATGCACGCGCGCGAAGTGGCTGCCATGCTGCTCACGCCAGCGCCCGCGCTGCTCCTGGGACCGCAGGATGACCGCGCCGGCCGCTGCCAACGCTTCAAGCTCGCGATCTATGTTGGGGCTCACTGCCATGGGGCTCCTTTTAGAGTGAGCTGCGCTCTTGACGAATCTGGTAGAGCTCTCGGGCCAGCCGGTCTTTGCGAACAAGATGGTCACTGATGCTGGGGCGCATGCGTTTGCCCAGGAGTCTGGCGAGTTGCTCTGCGAGTTCATCCATCTTGCGCACGCTGCTCAGATGGTCCGAAGTGATGAGGATCTTCTGGAGGCCGAGTTCGGTGAAGGCGTTGTTGCGAAGAGCGTCATATGCATGCTGCTCGGGATTCATGTGGAGAGCGGATTCATATTCCGCTATCACGCGTTGCTGCGGCCAGTAGAGATCCGGCTTGAGGGTTGGTCGACCGAGGATCCTCTGCTGAGCCGAAGTCAACTTGAGTTCAGGATTGAGCTGCATCAGAGGCAACTTGTATCCGCCCAGCTTGTAGGGGAGCACGAAGCGCATGGCGGTTTCGATCTCCATGGGGGAGTGGGCATTCGCAGCGAGGAAGGGGAGCAATCGGCTGAGATTGTTCGCTCCGCGGACACACTGGGGTCGGTCATTCACTGACGGGATGGTGGGAATGCTGCGCAAAAAGGCTTCAAGGCTCTCGGGGGTCATGAGCGGGGCAACGGTGATGAACCCGCTGCCGGAGAACTCGTTGCGCTTGAAGTCACCGCACAGCTCGTAGCAATCGTACAGGAGCCTCACAGGTGAACTGCGGTGCGCGACTTGGAGCAGGGCGAATTCGGGCGTGCTCACCGCAAGGCCCTCATGAAGCCTGATGATTGCCGGCGCATTGCCAGCAGAACAGCGGACCGTGGTGGAGAATGCATCCCTGCGTGTTTGACTCTCTTCGTGGGCATAGATGCAAAGCGGAAGTGACAGCTGATAGGCGTCAGCCAGCAGCTCCGCCTCCACTTTGGCAAGGGAGGGCCCATGGCCGCCTTTGATCATGCTCGCATTGGGGAGCGGGCGATCGCTGCGATTCTGCCGCCAATACTGCAAGGCTGTTTCTCCTGCCAGGATGATGTCCATGAGCCTCCTTGCTCGTGCGGTCTTCGTGTTGTGTGATGATAACAATTCTGCTGTTTCGTGGCAGAAAACCCATCATAAGAGAACAGGATGACGCAGTGCTGCCAAAAAGTGGACCATAAGAGAATGAATCGATCGAATTCTCGGACGTTTTCGCGCCCGAAGGTGGGCCAAATGCCCGTGTTGCTGTAAACACTTTACCAGAATAGTAAAAATACAGGGATCCGGAGCGCTTGCGGGCAAGATTTCATTCTCTTATGGTCAACTTTTTGGCAGAGCCGCTACAATCCGTTCTCTTATGGTCCACTTTTTGGCAAAGTCGCGACAATCCATTCTCCTGTGGTCGAGAATCTTCCAAAGAAAGGCGCTGAGCAAGAAGGAAGGCTGCGCGAAGAAGCGCGAAGGCGTATCATGTGCAAGTGCGCTTTCCGGCGCCCTCGCCCCAACGCACGCTCGCATCCCAATGCACGCGCCCCAACGCTCGTGCACCCGTATGCCCCCGCGCCTTTCCGTCCGCAACAAGGAGTCATGATGATCAAGGAAATCGTTACCGACCTCGAAGCCCTCGCCAAGCCGGCTGTTCCCGCCACCGCGGAGGATGAGCAGATCGGGCAGGACCTGCTCGACACCATGGCTTCCATAGAGGACGGTTGCGTCTGCCTGGCTGCCAATCAGATCGGCTCCGACAAAGCCATCATCGCCTACGAGGACGAGGACGAGCAGCGCCACGTCATGTTCAACCCGCGCATCAAGCAGGCCACCCAGCCCTTCAAGGCCACGGAGAACTGCCTGAGCATCAGCAAGGAGAGCACGGTCACACGCTTCAACGTGATCAAGGTGAGCTTCGAGGAGCTTGAGGACGGCAAGCTCGTGCGCAAGGAGAAGCGCTTCACCGAGTGGGTCGCGGAGTGCATCCAGCACGCCATCGACCATACCAAGGGTCGCTTGGTCTAGCGGGCGTTATCAGCACGATCATACGGTCATTCGCCGGCGCCCTTGCGGTGCAGGAAGCGCAATGCCAGGCAGAAGACGAACGTGGCCGCTCCCATGGCGACCAGGCTCACGTACCACAACCCGCCCGTGTTGAAGGTGTAGAAGTCCTTCCACGCACCCAGTGCCACCACCATCGTGAAGTACACGATGCCGTAGACCAGCACCGGCAACATGCCCAAGAGCATCTCCTTGAAGCTGAGGGTACCGGCTTCGGCACAGCAGAACCCGACGATGCACAGCAGCGGGCAGACCAGGTGCAGGTACAGGTTGGCGCCCTTGAACATGGCGGTATAGCCGTAGACGGGCCCCAGGAACAGCATCACGGTCATGAAGGTGACCGTCACGGCAGCCGTCCCCACGAACTTGAACACGAACGCGGCATGGGGCAGGGGAGTGTCGCCCATCCCCGGTTTCTGACCCTTGAAATTGGTGGGCAGCAACGCCAGGCAAGCGAGGGCGGCAAGCACGTTGGAGTCGGTGGTGAAGAAGCAGAACAGGCCGATGCCGTCCAGGAAGGGGTCGGCCTCGCGCCCGGGCATGTAGAACCAGGCGATGCTCATGATGACCAGGATCACGACGGCCAGGTTGCACGCTCCGGATAGTATGTGTCTGCTCTTGGTCATGGGTCTCCTTTGGCGTCGCTGCCGGCCATCTTGATGTGCGGGATTGGCGGAACAGATTATAATCGCATGTTGTCAGGCGCGCAAAAGCGCGTGGCGCGGCCCTTATCACGCGCAAGGGGAGGACGAGCATGAACATCGTGGTCTTCTGTGGTTCCAGTACCGGGAACGATCCCGACTTCATCCTGGCGGCCCAGCGGCTGGGTACGTGGATAGGCCGGAACGGCCATGATCTGGTCTGGGGTGGTTGCCGCACGGGACTCATGGGCGCGGTGGCCGATGCGGCGCGTGCTGCCGGTGCCAAGCTGACCGGTGTCCTCACCAACAACGCGCTTATCCAAGCCCGCAAATACCAGGACCTGGACGAATGCATCGAAACGCCCGATCTCGCCGCGCGCAAGCAGTGCATGTACCGGCTGGGAGACGCATTCGTGGCGCTTCCGGGCGGTCCTGGCACCTGGGATGAGATGAGCGATGTGATCTCCCTGGCCAAGCTCTCGCCCACGGAGTACCCCATCGTCTTCATCAACGTGAACGGATTCTATGACAGCACCCGCCAAGCCTTGCGGGACATGGCGGGTGCCGGTTTCTGCAGCGATCAGCTTCTGGAGCGGATCGATTTCGTGCCCTTCAGCAGTGCTGATGGTGCTGGCGGCAAGCTCGAGATGACTCTCTAGTCGAAGACCGCCCATGCGCGCACCGGCAGACCGGTCGCGCCTTCGATGTGCGGCCAGGCGACGAAGATGATGGCGCCCGTCGCGGGAAGCTTGTCCAGATTGGCCATGGCCTCCAGCTGCAGGTGGCCGTTGGCGAGCACGTAACGCTCGCAGCCCAGGTCCTCGAGTGCGGCGGCGACGCTGGAGGCATCGGTGTCGAAGGTCTCATGGCCGTTCATGGCGATGCCGCGCTCCTCATAGAGGAACTTGAGGGCTTCGAGCGACCAGCCCGGGCAGTGCTCGCCACCGTCGGCGTCGAAGTTGTTGAGGGCGTTGTTGTCCGGCCAACGCTTGTGCCAGTCGGTGCGCAGTGCCACGAACGAACCCGCGGGGATCTTGCCATTGGCGGCCTCGAAGGCCAGGATGTCATCCACGGTGATGGCGTGCTCGATGTTGGCCTTCATCTGCGGCGTGATGTCGATCACCACGAGCGGCAGCACGCAGGGGTCGTCGTAGGCTTCGCTGGCGGCCAGACCCGGCTCGAAGTGCAGCGGGAAGTCCACGTGGGTGCCGAACTGACCCGGGAACTTGTATGTGTGGATGCGGCACTTGAGGATGGGGGAGTCGTAGTCGAAGACCGTGTGGCACAGATCAACGACACCCTCCGGCATGCCGCCCCAATAGGGACTCTCGTTGTTCAGCGGGTGGGTCAGATCCACCCAGGTGCAGGACTTCAGTTTCTCAAGGTCTCCCCATAGGCTCATTCCGCGCTCCTTCTCTCGTGTGCTCGGTCAACGACGCCTTCGTACGTCCGTTGCCATCATGAAAGAAGTATAGCGTTGACACATCTGATATGCTATCTGCAGTGATGCAGGAAAGGAGTATCCATGAAAGTCACACTCAATCCCGATGAGGAAGTCGTCCGCGAGATCAAGGACGGCCTCGCCCGCACCGGCGGTTATTGTCCCTGCCGTGTTGCCCGCACCCCCGAGACCAAGTGCATGTGCAAGGAATTCCGCGACCAGATCAAGGATCCGGAGTTCGAGGGCTTCTGCCACTGCATGCTCTACTACAAGTCCCTGTAAGTACGATCGATTGGAGGAAACCATGCTGGAAACCACCGTCACCACCAAGAATTTCGAGGACGAGGTCCTCAAGGCCGAAGATACCGTCCTCGTGGACTTCTGGGCCACCTGGTGCCCGCCCTGCCGTAAGCAGGCTCCCGTGCTCGTCGAGTTCGCCATCGCGCACCCGGAGATCAAGGTCTGCAAGGTCAACACCGACGAGGAGCCCGCTCTCGCGCAGCGCTTCGCCATCGAGGCCATCCCCACCCTCATGATCTTCAAGAACGGCGTCGCCGTGAAGCAGGAAGCCGGCTACAAGGACATCCACCAGCTGGAGGCCTTCGCTCTCTAGTTCGCGACCTGCAAGGAGGGAGCCATGGCGGGTACCCACAACCCCTTCCGTGAGGCGATCGAGTCCGGCGAGTTCTGCATCAGCTGCGAACTGGTGCCCGGACGCGGCGCCAATGAGACGTCCCAGCAGCGCCTGCTGGAGAACGCCCAGCGCCTGTGGGCGACCCGTAAGGTGCACGCCATCTCCATCACCGACGCGCCGGGTGGCAATCTCGCCCTGCTCGCCGACACCCTGTGTCAGGATCTGGTGGATAAGGGCATCACGCCCCTGCTTCACCTGACCTGCAAGGACCGCAACCGCAACCAGCTGGAGGGACAGCTCTACGCCGCTCAGCGCACGGGTATCCAGAACCTGCTGTGCATGACCGGCGACTATCCCTCCACTGGTTGGAACGGTCGTCCGCGCCCGGTCTACGATCTCGACCCCATCACGTTGCTGCAGATGGTGGGCTCGATGAACAAGGGCATGGGTTATCCCAATCCAAAGGGCCAGGTCGTTCGCACCCAGGCGTCGGACTTCTTCGCCGGTGCCGTGGTCTCGCCCTTCAAGTGGACCGAGGCCGAAACCCTCACCCAGTTCTACAAGCTCAAGAAGAAGGTCTTCGCCGGCGCCCGCTTCATCGTGAGCCAGGTGGGCTATGACGCCCGCAAGTTGCAGGAGATGCTCTGGCTCATGGGCGATGCCGGCATCGATGTGCCGCTGATCGCCAACGTCTACATCCTTTCAGCAGGTGCGGGCGCTGCCATGAACCGCGGCGCCATACCCGGCTGCGACGTGAGCGATGCCTTCCTGGCCACGCTCCGCGAGGAGCGCGACCAGTCGCCGGATAAGGGCCTTCTCGCCCGTCTCCAGCGTGCAGCCAAGATGGTCGCGATCGCGCGCGGTCTGGGCTGCGCCGGTGTGCATCTTGGCGGCCCGGATCTGGATGCCACCAATCTGGAACTCATCCTGGACATGGCGGCCGACTACCAACGCGACTGGGTCATGCATCTGCCCGCGATGAGCTACCCGCAGGAAGGCTGCTTCCACTACTACGAGCAGGACACGGAGACCGGTCTCAATGCGCCCACGCAGGCGCCCCGCACGGAGTCGTTCGCGGATGACCGTGATATCCAGGGGAACTACCGCATGAGCCGCCGCTTCCACAAGCTGTTCTTCGTACCCGGCAAGGGCCTCAACAGCGCTTTCATGAAGCATCAGCGCAAGCTGGAGGAGCAGGGTGGCCGTCTGCATCCCCATGGCTTCGAGCATCGCAACAAGGTGCGTCTCTACGATTGCATGGATTGCGGCGACTGCGGCCTGTACGCCACCGCCTACACCTGCCCCATGGTGCATTGCCCCAAGTGTCAGCGCAATGGCCCGTGCGGAGGCAGCAAGGACGGCTGGTGCGAGGTCTACCCCGGTCAGAAGCGGTGCATCTGGTTCACCGCCTACCACCGTTTGAAGCCATACGGCGAGCAGGAGAGCCTGGCCGCCTACGTCGTGCCGCCCAATGACTGGAGCAACTTTGGCAAGAGTCCCTGGGGCGCCACCGCCACCGGCCGCGACGGATATGCACGCCGTATGTGGCTGCCCGGCGTGGAGCCCGATGATGCTGCCGACGGTGGCATCCCGCCCGCTGACGATGCCCCCAAGGTCTGGTGATGATCCCATGACTGATCTCGATATCGCACGCGAGCAACTCGCCGCGCTCGATGCCACGTGTGTTCTGCGCAACGGCGGTGTGCAACTCGTGAGTCACCAGCGTGGTGTCCGCCCGCTGCTCACATGGCTGGACGAGGGGCGTGACCTGCGCGGATTCGTTGCCGCCGACAAAGTGGTGGGCAACGGCGCCGCCTACCTGTACGTGCTGCTGGGGGTTGCCGCCGTGCATGCCAACGTCATGAGCGAGCCCGCGTGCGCCACACTGCAGCGCTACGGCATCCAGGCCAGCTGCGATCAGCTCGTGCCGGGCATCGTGAATCGCGCAGGCGACGGGCCCTGCCCCATCGAATTCACCGTGCGCGACGCCAGCACCCCAGAAGAAGCCCTTATCGCTATCCGCACCCGCCTCGCCACTCTCTGATGTGGAAAGGGGACGTGTTTCCTTCCACATTTGTGTGATTGGGGACAGGTCTTAGCGCACTCCCTCAGTTTGAAACATGTCCCCAATCACACGTTCGTGGAATGAAACACGTCCCCTTTCCACGCGAAAAAGTCCTTGCAAACTGTATATACTATGTATATACTTTGCCTCGCAGACTGCGAATGAGGATCGAGGTACGAGAACGTGGACATCATCATCTCGAATGCCAGCACCAAACCGTTGTACGACCAGATAGCCGCCCAGATCAAGGACGCGATCCTTTCGGGCGAGCTACGCGAGGGCGACCCGCTGCCGTCCATCCGCACCCTGGCCAACGACCTGCGCGTGAGCATCATCACCACCAAGCGGGCATACCAGGATCTGGAAGCCCAGGGCTTCATCAACAGCTTCCAGGGCAAGGGCAGCTTCGTGGCGCAGGGCAACCGAACCCTGCTCCGCGAGGACCGCATGCGGCGGGTGGAGGAGCTGCTCGACCGCGCGCTCACCGAAGCCGCGCCGCTGGGGCTCACCCTGCCTGAGCTGCACGAGATGCTGGACCTGCTGGCCAGCGAGAAGGATGCCAACTAGGAGACGACCATGGAGAATCTGGTTTCCATAAAGGGCTTGAGCAAACGCTTTGGACAGGAATACGCCCTGCGTGATGTCGACTTGGACATCCCCGCCGGTTGCGTGGTGGGGCTCGTGGGCGCGAACGGCGCTGGCAAGACCACGCTCATCCGTGCCATCCTGGGCCTGACCCCACTCGCCGCGGGTACGGTGGAGCTTTTCGGCGAGCGCTTCGACAACCATGCGAGCAGCGAGCAGGCTGCCCGCTTGAAGGGACGCGTGGGCGTGGTGTTCGACACCTGCCCCTTCATGACCGAGCAGAGCCTGTTCTCGGTGGGACGCATGATGGCCGCTGCCTACCCCAACTGGAATGAGGAGCGCTACCGCGAGTTGCTGGAATTCTCCGGTCTCGTTGGCGGCAAGCTGACCAAGGAGCTTTCGCGCGGTATGAGCATGAAGCTGCAGATCTGCGCCGCCCTCGCACACGAGCCCCAGCTGCTCATTCTCGATGAGGCGACCGCTGGCCTCGACCCACTGGCACGCGACGAGGTGCTCGACCTGCTCAAAGCCAACATGTCGGATGATCGTGCGATCCTCATGTCGAGCCACATCACCAGCGACCTGGACAAGATCGCCGACATCGTGGTAGGCATCGACCAAGGGCGCATCGTCTTCAATGTGGATAAGGACCAGGTGACCGATCGCATGGGTGTGGCCCACTGCCGTGCGGACCAGCTGTCCGACGTGCTCGCCTTCTTCGTGCAGGCGGGGGAGGGGCAGCCGCTCCTGTTGCATCGTGAATACTCCACCGATGTGCTCCTGCCCGATCGTTTCACATTCGTGGCTGCGATGCCACAGGTGGATGTTGAACGCATCAACATCGAGGAATACATGCAATTCGTACTGAGGGGAGGCCAGCGATGAAGGGTGTCATGAGCATGGCCGAACTGGATCTGATCACCATCCGCGGCATCCTCAGGCAGATGCTGCTGCTGTACGGCATCTGCGGCTTGATCGTTGCCGTGTGCATGGGCAGCGCCGTTGCCGTCGCCCCCATGCTGACGGTTCTCGCCGCGATGATGCTCTCCTTCAACCTGTGCGCCTTCGACGAGCTCAACGGTTGGGCACGCTTCAGGGCTGCATTCCCCTTGGGGCGTGACGACATCGTCCGTGGCCGCTATCTGTCCATCCTGATCCTGTGCCTGGTGGCATTGGTGGCGGGTGTCATCCTGGCCGTTGTGCTGCAAGCCGTTTTCTGCATGCTTCCCGGCGCTATCGGCGCGCGCTTCGATCAGAGCCTTCCCATAGGAGCACTGATCGTTGCCAGCATAATGGGCATCTGTGTGGTCCTGCTGCTGGATTCCATGATGCTGCCCTTCGTCTTCCGGTACGGCTTCACCAAGGCGACCCGTATCGTACCCGTGATCGTCATCTGCGTTGGCGTGGGTATCTTCGCCTCCGTCGCGGGTAGGATCGACTGGGCTGCACTCGAGCTCTCCTGGATTGCGGTGCCCTCACACGCTCTCCTGGTCCTTGCAGCCGTGGTGTTGCTCTCGCTTCTCATCTATGCTGCGAGTTCGGTCGTCTCCTGCAGGATCTACCGGGACAAGGAACTGTAAGCTGCTCCAAGTAAGCGCTTATCCGCAAAATACGCCACTTCACGGTGCTCGCCCTGTGCGAGCACCGTCGCGTAATCGCAGAATTGCAATAGACAACGTGAACGGAGGAGCTTCCCATGATCAACCAGCGTATGTATGACCTCGGTGCCGCTCCCAGCGCCATCCGTGAGCTGTTCGCCTACGGTATGGAGCGCAAGGCCATGATCGGTGCGGACAAGGTCTTCGACTTCAGCATCGGCAATCCCAGTGTCCCCGCGCCCGAGGCCGTGCGCGAGACCATCCTCAAGCTCATGGACATGGACCCCGTCGTGCTGCACGGCTACACGCCCGCGTCCGGTGCGCCGCAGGTGCGTCAGACCATCGCCGACTTCATCAAGCGCGAGTACGGTGTGCCCGCCACGCCCGGCCAGCTCTATCTGACCGCCGGTGCCGCCGCTGGTATCGCCATCAGCCTTGCCGCCATCTGCAACGCCGGCGACCAGGTGATCGTACCCTCGCCGTTCTTCCCCGAGTACCGCATCTGGACCGAGCAGATCGGCTGCCAGCTGGTCGAGGTGCCCTGCCTGCAGCCCAGCTTCGCGCTCGACGTGCCCGCCATCGAGGCCGCCATCAACGAACACACCAGCGCTATCATCATCAACAGCCCCAACAACCCCGTGGGTAGCGTCTACACCCGCGAGAACCTGCAGGAGTTGGCCGCCATGCTCACGCGCAAGGAGGCCGAGCTGGGTCGCGCCATCTACATCATCGCTGATGAGCCGTATCGTCTGCTCACCTACGGTGCCGATGTTCCCTATATCCCCTGCATCTATCCGCGTACCATCGTGTGCTACAGCTTCAGCAAGTGTCTGAGCCTGCCGGGCGAGCGCATCGGCTACATCTACGTGAGCGACCTGATGGACAATGCGCGCGAGACGGCGATCGCCGTTGCCGGAGCCGGTCGTGCGCTGGGCTACTTCTGCGCGCCCGCGCTGTTCCAGTACGTGTTGCAGGCCTGCCTCGAGCTGCCCGCCGACGTCGAAGCGTACCGCATCAACCGCGAACTGCTCACCAGCGGCCTGCGCGAACTGGGCTACGAGTTCGTCGAGCCGCAGGGTGCGTTCTACCTGTGGGTGAAGGCGCTCGAACCCGATGCCAAGGCGTTCAGCGAACGCGCCAAGAAGTTCGAGCTGCTGCTGGTTCCCAGCGACAGCTTTGGCTGCACCGGTTGGGTGCGCGTGAGCTACTGCGTGAGCCGCGAATGCATCGAAGGCTCGATGCCCGCATTCGCCGCGCTCAAGGCCAGCTACGACGCGGAGTAGCGGGGGATAAGCGCGTCGCTTCGCACCCTGCGTCTAACGCGTGAGCTTGCGGTGGATGACGCGGGTCTTGGAGGCTTCCGGACCCAGGCGGCGCAGGCGATCCGTCTGATAGGCGTCGAAGTTGCCCTCGTACCAGTACCAGCGGCCGGGGTTCTCGTCGTCGCCCTCCCACGCCAGGATGTGTGTGGCTACGCGGTCGAGGAACCAGCGGTCGTGGCTCACCACCACGCTGCAGCCGGGGAATTCCAGCAGGGCGCCTTCGAGGCTCTCGAGCGTTTCTACATCCAGGTCGTTGGTGGGCTCGTCGAGCAGCAGCAGGTTGCCACCCTGCTTCAGTGTAAGCGCCAGGTTCAGGCGGTTACGCTCGCCGCCACTCAGCACGCCCGCGAACTTCTGCTGGTCGCTGCCCTTGAAGCCGAAGCCGGCGATGTAGGCGCGCACGGGTACTTCCGTCTTGCCCACCCAGATGGTCTCCTCGCCGTCGCCCACAACCTCCCAGATGCGCTTGTTGGGGTCGATGCCGGCTCGTGCCTGGTCGACATAGCTGATGACCACGGTCTCGCCCACCTTGAGCGTACCGCCATCGAGCGGCTCGAGGCCCACTATCGCTTTCAGGAGCGTGGTCTTGCCCACACCGTTGGGACCGATGATGCCCACGATGCCGTTGCGCGGCAGACTGAAGCTCAAATCGTCGATCAGTACGCGGTCGCCGTACTGCTTATGCAGATGGGAGGCCTCGAGCACGATGTTGCCCAGACGCGGGCCGGCGGGTATGTGGATCGAGCTGAAGTCGACCTTGCGCATGCTCGCCGCCTCCGCGGCCATCTGCTCGTAGCGTTCCAGACGCGCCTTGTTCTTGGCCTGGCGCGCCTTGGGGCTGCTGTGCACCCAGTCCAGTTCCGCCTCGATGCGCTTGAGCAGCTTGGCCTGCTGCTGCCCCTGCACCTTCATACGTGCGGCCTTGGTTTCCAGATACGTCGTGTAGTTGCCCTTGTAGGGATAGAGGTGCCCGCGATCGACCTCGCAGATCCAACCCGCCACGTTATCCAGGAAGTAGCGGTCGTGGGTCACGGCCATCACGGCACCGGGGTAGTTGTGCAGGAAGTGCTCGAGCCACAGCACGCTCTCCGCATCCAGATGGTTGGTGGGCTCGTCCAGGAGCAGTAGGTCGGGAGCCTCGAGCAGCAAGCGGCACAGCGCTACGCGTCTGCGCTCGCCACCGGAAAGCACACTCACGGGCATGTCGGGGTCGGGGCATTGCAGCGCATCCATGGCCACCATCAGCTTGCTGTCGATGTCCCAGCCGTCAGCCGCATCGATAGCGTCCTGCAGCTCTCCCATCTCGGCCATGAGCGCATCGAAATCCGCATCCGGCTCGGCCATCTCCATGCCGATGGCGTTGAAGCGGTCCACCTTTGCCTGCAGGTCTCCGAAGGCGAGACGCACGTTCTCGATGACGGTCTTGTCCTCTTCCAGCGGAGGCTCCTGCTGCAGGATACCCACGGTGTAGCCGGGCGTGAGTCGCGCTTCGCCGTTGCTCACGTCCTCCAGGCCCGCCATGATGCGCAGCAGTGTCGACTTGCCCATGCCATTGGGGCCCACCACACCAATCTTCGCGTCCGGGTAGACCGCCACCGTCACGTCGTCCAGGATGACCTTGTCACCATGCTTCTTACGGGCCTTGTGCAGCGTGTAGATGAATTCGGGCATGGCTTCTCCATTCAAGACGTGGGTAGCGGATGAACGTTTGAAACATGGTAACATATGCGAACATCGTTCGATTCGTGAAGGAGTCATCCACATGAAGAAGGGCAACCCCAAGGCGCTCATCCCCATCCTGGTCTTCCTGGTCCTGTATCTGGGCTTGGGAATCCTGTTCGAGTACGTGCTCAAGATCCCCATGGGCTTCTACAGCATCCCCATCGTTGTGATCTTCCTGGTGGCGCTCATGGTGGCGTGCTTCCAGAACCGCGAGCTCAACTTCGACCGCAAACTCGAACTCATGGGCAAGGGCATGGGCGAGAAGACCATCGTCACGATGGTGCTCATCTTCATGGCGGCCGGCATCTTCGTGGGCACCGTGGGTCGCAACAGCGCCGACAGCTGCGCATATTTCCTGCTCGCGCTCATTCCCGTCAAGTACGCCGTGGCCGTGCTGTTCGTGGTCGCGTGCTTCGTGAGTCTGGCTATGGGCACCAGCGTTGGCACCATCACGCTCATCACGCCCATCGCCGTCGCGGTGGCCAACGCGAGCGGCTTCAGCCTGCCGCTGTGCGTGGCGAGCGTCATGGGTGGCGCGATGTTCGGTGACAACCTGAGCTTCATCAGCGATACGACGATCGCAGCCTGCCAAGGCCAGGGATGCGAGATGAAGGACAAGTTCCGCGAGAACTTCAAGATCGCGCTGCCCGCCGCGCTCGTGGCGCTCGCGATCATCCTGGTCATGTCCTTCAGCGCCAACATCACCGGCGAAGTCAAGCACGAGTACGACCTCATCCAGTTGATCCCGTACCTGCTGGTGCTGGTAGGCGGCATCGTGGGCTTCAACGTGTTCGTCGTCCTGCTGGTTGGCATCCTGAGCGGTGCCATCATCATGCTTGCGACCGGAGCCACCGCCGCCACCGACCTGCTCGCCAACATGGGCAGCGGTGCCGCGGGCATGTTCGAGACCACCATGGTGGCGCTGTTGGTGAGCGCCATCTGCGCACTCATCCGCGAGTACGGCGGTTTCGACGCGCTGCTGTATTGGATTCGCAGCGTGTTCAAGGGCAGGAAGGCCGGTCAGCTGGGCATGGGTCTGCTGGTTGGCGCCATGGATATCGCCACCGCCAACAACACCGTGGCCATCGTGATGTCCAACCCCATCGCCGCCGACATGGCGCAGAGCTACGGCATCTCCAAGCGCAAGACCGCCAGCATCCTGGACACCTTCAGCTGCGTCTTCCAGGGCGTGATCCCCTACGGTGCACAGATGCTGGTCGCCATCAGCGCCGTGGCCACCCTGGGCGGCTCCGTGAGCGCGTTCCAGATCATGCCGCTGCTCTTCTACCCGTTCGCGCTGCTCATCTCGAACCTGGTGTTCATCTTCCTGGTGCCCGACAAGGGTGATAAGAACGGCGCCGCAGCCATCGCCACTCCCTCCGCGGCTGACTAGGAAATGCGTATTTCGTAGGTATTTTATAGGGGATGAATAAGGATTCCAAGTTCAACTGAGCCCCTCTAGACTCTCACCATGAGGATGAATCGCATCGACCATCCCGCACGCCGGGCAATGGTTCGATGCCCAATTCGAGATGGAGGTATCCCATGGAGATGATGAGTCGTCGCAGGTTCCTCGAGCTGGCCGGTGCTGGTTTCGTGGTGATCTCCCTCACGCCCTTGATCGGTTGTGGCGGGAACAGCGCGCCCACAGGCAACAACAGCACACCTGCGGACAACAGCACGCCCGCGAGTGATGTCGGCGAGACCAAACCCGTGGTCAACCCCGGGGTCGAGCCCCTCAACATCGTGCTCCTGGGCAAGGATTCCAAGATCGCGTGCAACATCATCGCGCTGAAGAAGGGTTACTTCGAGCAGGAGGGTCTCCAGATGGGCATCCAGGTGGTCTCCGGCGGATTCCCCGAGGCCATGCCCGCGCTCTCCAAGGGCACGGCGGATGTGCTGCCGTTCGGCTCGATCCCCACCTGCACCTATATCGGCCAGGGCGATGACCTGGTCATTTTCGGTGGCACCGTCGCCAACGGTTCGGAGTGCATCACCCTCATCGAGAACAAGGACCGCTACAAGAAGGCCTCCGACTTCAAGGGCAAGCGCATCGGCTGCTTCCGTATGGAGACCGGCCACATGGTGACCAAGAGCTGGCTGCGCAAGCAGGGCCTCAAGATCGGTCCCCTCTCCGAAGGCAACGACGTCGAGTTCGTCCTGCTCGAGAGCGCCGCTGCGGAAGTCGCCGCGGTGGAGAAGGGCGAGATCGACATGTGCTTCGTGAACAGCGGCTATGGTGTGAACGCCCTCAAGACCGGCAAGATGGCGGTTGCCTTCCATCCCAACGAGCTCATCGGCCATGAATTCCCCTGCTGCCGCCAGAGCACGAACCGCGACGCGTTCGTGAACAAGCGCTCCGCCCTCATCAAGTTCGAGATCGCCAACCTGCGCGCCTATGCAGACATCCAGAAGGATCACGAGGGCACCATCAGCCTCATCTGCGAATACTCCGGTCAGGACAGGGACTACGTCGAGAGCATCACCTATGGCAAGGGCGATTACCGCGCAGCCATGGTCTTCGAGATGGATCCCTACACGGACGCGGTCGCGGCGTTCTATGCCGACATGGTCGACAACGGCGACATCGAGAACCCCGACAAGGAGCTCATCAAAGCGCATCTGGACTCCAGCATCTACAAGACCGCCTTGGACGAGCTTGTCGCCTGCGGCGAGAACCTGGACATCTACAACCAGCTCCTGGAGGTCTATCGCACCCACAACACCATGGGCATCTAAGGGGATAAGCACATGCCCGCGGTGGTTTTCGAACACGTCGATTACAGCTACATCGACATCAACGGGGCCTTCCAGGCACTCGAGGACATCAACCTGCGAGTGGACTCCGGTGAGTTCGTCTGCCTGCTGGGTCGCAGTGGTTGCGGCAAGTCGACCATGCTCAGCCTGATCGCCGGCCTCGCCAAGCCCAGCGCCGGCCGCGTGCTGGTGGATGGCGCAGAGGTGGCCGGCCCCGGTCCCGACCGCTCCATCGTGTTCCAGAACTACTCGCTCTTCCCCTGGCAGAAAGCCCTCAAGAACGTGGTCTTCGCCCTGCGCCAGACCCACCCGGGCATGACGAAGGAGACGGCCTGCGAGCAAGCATTGGGCCTGCTGGAACGCGTTGGCATGAGCGAAGGAGCGGATCGCTACCCGTTCCAGCTCTCCGGCGGCATGCGGCAGCGCGTGGCCATAGCCCGCGCACTGGCCGTGAATGCCCCCATCATGCTCTTGGACGAGCCCTTCGGCGCACTCGATCCCTCCATCCGCAAGAAGCTCCAGGACATGCTCCTGGAGCTTTGGGATGACGACGCCTCCAAGTGCTGCAAGACGGCCATCTTCGTGACGCATGACGTGGACGAGGCGCTCATCCTTGCCGACCGCATCGTGTTCATGGAACCCAAACACGTGGTTAAGGATTTCATCCTCCCCGCGCGTCAGCCCGGCCAGACGGGCGAGGATCGCTTGGAACAACCCGGGATCAAGGCCATCAAACGCGAGGTACTCGAACTCTTCGAGAAGGCGCCGCGCGGGAAGGGGGATGAGGAATGAAACGCCCCAGCTTCATCCTGGCCAACGTGCTCTTCGTGGCGCTTATCACCATCATCCTGATTCCCGGCAGGATGGACACCCCCACGAACGTGCCCTTCATCGTCGCGACCGTGATTATCGAGGCGCTGTTCCTGTGGCACTACCTACCCAAGAGCAAGCGCAAGCCCTCGAGCTGCTATATCGTCATCATCGTGTGGGTGCTGCTGATCGTCTGGGAGCTGGTCTCCACGGACCTGGGTCTCACCCATCCGGTGCTCATCCCCCTGCCCGAGAACGTCTTCGCCGTCTTCTCCAACAAGACACCGGAGCTGATGCGCAACATCAAGTCGTCGCTGACGCTCTTCGCGGAAGGCTTCCTCACGGCCATCGTCGTGGGCAACCTGCTGGGTCTGATCGTGGGTTGGCTGCCACGCGTGCGCGAGACCGTCTATCCCATCGCGCGCGTGCTTGCTCCCGTGCCCGCCATCGTCTTCACGCCCTATCTCATCTTCCTGCTGCCCAGCTTCAGGATGGCGGCGGCGATGGTCATCTTCCTGGGCATCTTCTGGTCGACCATGCTCAACACCATCCTTCGCATAGAGGCGATGGATAAGCGCATCGTGGACACCGCCAAGATGCTGGGTGTGGGCACGGGGACCATGATATTCAAGGTGCTCCTGCCGTATCTCTACCCTTCCATCGCGAAGGGTCTCAAGCTGCAACTGCCTTCCGCCATGCTCATCATGGTCATGTCGGAGATGTACGGTGCCACCAGCGGCTTGGGCTATTTCATCATCAACTACACCAACTATGCCAACTACACCAACGTGGTTGCGGGTATCATCTTGGTGGGCATCGTGGTGACCGTATTGGATTGGCTGGTGACCCTCTTCGTCAAGAAGACGGTCAGGTGGTCCGAGTGAATCCGCAAGCCAAGGAGGGAACATGTCGTACGGAGATGTCAATTGTCTGATCTGTGGCGCACCGCTCGTGTACTTCGAGGAGGCCAGGGAGCTCGTTTGCGAGAGTTGCGGCAAGACCAGCCTGGCCTGGTGCGCCTGCGAGAACGGCCACTACATCTGCGATGCATGCCACAGGAGCAGTGGTGTACGTACCGCCATGGAGCTTTGCAAGCGCAGTGATTCGAAGGACCCCATCGAGATCGCCATGGAGATCATGGACCAAGCGGTCATCTATCCCAACGGGCCGGAGCACCACACCCTGGTGGGTGCAGCGCTGCTCACGGCGTATCGTAACAGCGGTGGCGGGATCGACCTGGATGCCGCGCTGGCGGAGCTGGAAGCGAGATCCCTGCAGGTGCCGGGTGGGACCTGCGGATTCTGGGGCACCTGTGGGGCCGCGGTGAGCGCGGGCATGTACTGGAGCATCATCACGGGAGCATCCCCCATGACCGTGGATACCTGGGGACAGACACAGCGCCTCACCTCCCGCATCCTGGGCAAGCTGGCGGACATCGGTGGTCCGCGCTGCTGCAAGCGCACCGGCTTCACTGCAATCCGCGAGGCGGCGGCATACACGCAGGAGATGCTGGGCGTCCAGATGGACATGCCACAGCGGATCCGCTGCCACTACCATCACCGCAACTACGAGTGCCTCAAGGAGCACTGCCCCTACTATCCCCTGAAAGGCTAGGCGCAACGCGCCTCCTGCGGCGCGCTTCCCGCAGCACTCACCCCAGCAGAGCGAGCAGTTCCTCGCGGTCGAGCGACGCGAGCGAAGTGCCGCTGCCCTCCAGGATGCGATCCGCGAGTTCGCTCTTGGCTTCCTGCAGCTTGATGATGTGCTCCTCGATACTGTCCTTGGCGATCACCTTGTAGACGCTCACCACGTTCTCCTGACCTATGCGGTGCGCGCGGTCTGTGGCCTGGTTCTGCGCGGCGGCGTTCCACCACGGGTCCGCGTGGATCACCACGGTCGCGCCCGTCAGGTTGAGCCCGGTGCCGCCCGCCTTGAGCGAGATCAGGAACACGGGGGTGTCGTCCTGGTTGAAGGTGTTCACCAGCTCCAGACGTTGCTTCTTGGGTGTGGCGCCGGTGATGGTGAAGAAGTCGATGCCGTGATCGCTCAATCCCTGCGCGATCACGTTCAAAAAGCTCACGAATTGGCTGAAGATGAGCGCTTTCGCACCGCTGTCCATGGCCTGCAGCACCAACTCCAGGATGCTGTCCAGCTTGGCGGTGCCTCCCGTGTAGTCGTCGTATACGAGCGCGGGGTCGCAGCAGAGCTGCCGCAGCATGGTGAGCTCCGCCAACACCTGGATGCGGTTGTGGTCGAAGTCCTTCTTCCTCTGCGCTTGCAGCGACTCGCGCAGTCGCTGCTCGTGGGCATCGTAGAGGCGCTCCTGTTCCGGCAGCATCTGTGTGACGATGCAGGTCTCGAGCTTGTCGGGCAACTCCCGCAGCACGTCGGCCTTGAGGCGGCGCATCATGAAGGGCCCCACCAGCGCGGCGAGTCGCTGCGACAGATCCTCGTCGCCGCCTACGATGCCCATCTCGAAGCGCTCGCGGAAGCGCTTGTAGCTGCCCAGGAAGCCCGGCATGAGGAAGTCGAAGATGCTCCACAGCTCGCCCAGGCGGTTCTCGATGGGCGTGCCGGTGAGCGCGAAACGGTGCTGTGCCACTACGCGCTTGCATGCCTTGGTGGTGAGCGTCGTCGCGTTCTTGATGTACTGTGCCTCGTCCAGCACGCAGCAGCTGAACTCGAGCCGCGCGTATTCGTCGATGTCGGCGCGCAGCAGGTCGTATGAGGTCACCATGACATCGCAGCGACCCGCCTGATGCGCGCGGATGAGCGCCCGTTCGTCCTTGTTGCCAGCGATTATGCGCACGTCCATCTGGGGCGCGAAACGGTTGAACTCCACCTGCCAGTTGTACACGAGCGACGCGGGACACACGATCAGGCTGGGATGCGCCTGCTCGCCGGCTTCCTTGCGCTCCAGCAGAAGCGAGATGAGCTGCACGCTCTTGCCCAGACCCATCTCGTCGGCCAGGATGCCACCAAAGCCAAGTTCGCAGAGCGTGCTCAGCCAGCGGAAACCCTCCACCTGGTAGCCGCGCAGCACGCCTGCGAGCGATTCCGGCACGGCGCGCTCGCTCTCGCGGGCATGCTCGAGCTTGTCGATGTAGTCCCTGAAGGCCTCGTCCTTCTGCGCATCCTCCAGTTCCTGGTCCAGATAGAAGGCACGGAAGTTGGGCAGCTCGAAGTGCCCGTCCTTGAAGGAACCCAGACTCAGGCTCAGATCGTCCATCAGGCGGTCGACCTGCCCCAGATCCAACGTGGAAAGGTCCAGGAAGCTGCCGTCCTTCATGCGATGGTAGCGCTTCTTGCGATGGTAGCTGCCCAACAGAGCAGCCAGCTCCTTGGGCTCGAGGTCGTCGCTCATCACATCCAGACGCACCAGATTGCCCGCCAGCGAAAGGCCGGTCGACACGCGGGGGCGCTTATCCGAAAGCAGGCGATCGAAGGCCGGGGTCGTGAACACGGTGCCCAGGGCCTTGAAACGCGCGAGTCCGCCAAAGAGCAGCGCGCCCAGATTCGCTTCGTCGAACCTGCTGTCGATAAGCGCTCTCATCCCGGGCATCTCCGCAGCGCCCGCGCTCACAGCGCCCGCTCCATCCGGCGCAACGATGCGGAAGAACTCACGCACCAGCTGCAGCGCCGCATCCTCCTTGCCCATGTTGCGGGCGGGACCGGGCACGCTCGCCGAATCATCCGCGGCGTCGCCCCGCATGCCGCCCAGAAGCGTGTGCACGACTTCGCCGTAGCGGGCCATCACGATGCAGCTCACCTGCTGTTCCACGCGATCGAGGTAGAACTCGAGCTCGCAGGGCTGGGGGCGGTAGCGCCCCACACTGGGGTCGAGCTTCATCTTGAAGCCGCTCTCGAGCGACGGTAGCAGCAGCTGACAGAAGCGCGGCATGTCCTGCTCGCTTATGAACAGCGCATCGGAGCTGATGCCCAGAACGCTGCGGATGAAGTCGGCATTGGCCGCCAGAGCGGGGCTGCAATCATGGAAGCGCTGCTCGCACAGCAGGTACATGCGCCGGCCGCTCGCGATCACGCGCGGACGCATGCTGGACAGCAGCAGGAAGCCACCGTCGCAGGTGGTCAGGTCGAGCCGCAGGTCGGGGTCCTCGCCCAGGATGGGAGCACGGAAGTTGTCATCCCTCGAGCCCCAGCCGCTCAGCCTCACGTCGACACTGTCACCACGATGCATGTCCAGGAAGTCAATGAGTTCCACATCGGACAAGGGCAGGTCCTTGCCCACGCTCACAGGTCGTCCGTAGTGCATGAAGCTGCTCTGCTCGACCTTGCGGCGCACCTCCACCGCGCGCGTGAGGAAGTCCAGCAGTGCTTGGGCATGCGGAGTGAACATGCTGGGCAGGTGGGTGAATCCCAGCTTCTTGCCATAGGAGTGATAGCGGCGAAAGCGCAGGTCCTCCACGAGCTCGCCCACGTTCTTGAGCACGTATTCACAGGTAGGAGCCACGATCTTGAAGCTCAGCCGCCATTCGTTGTAGTTGAGCGTCAGGGTGGGCAGCAGGTCGATGCTGCCCGCGGGGATGGGGGCCACGTCCGCAGCATCACCCGTGTCCGTCGCGCCCGCCGCGCTGGCGGCAGCTGCGACCCCCGGGTTGCGATCCGCTTGGCGCATGAACTCGCTCAGGGGCGCCGACGTGTTCATGACGCGCTTGGGCTGGTACCCGCTGAACTTCTCCGGGGCCTTCTGGAACGACAGCAGCACGGCGGCGGCATGCTTGCACATGCCATCGAAGCTGTAGCTGGCGGGGCAGGTGCAGCTGTAGTCGCGGATCTGCTCCAGGTTGCCATCCAGCTTCACGCTCACGCGATAGCGTTCGTTCCATTCGCTCTCGCTCATGACGAAGGCGCGCAGGGTGAGGGAGTCGTCGGTACCGTCGCCGTACTCGCAGCGGCGTGACATGATACTGCTGTCCAGTTTCGCGATGCGCTGGGCGCGTGCGATCGACTGCTGTGCGCAGTGCCGCGCCAGCTCCGCCGTGGATACCATCGATGCCCTCCTTCCTTCGTCACTCGCGGTGGGGAAAGCTCAAGTATAGCAGGCGAGGGGAATCCTTGCGACCCATGCATGGGACTTCGCCGCTCGCCGCTCGCGCGTGTTGCCCGGGACGATGCAACGCCAATGGGTCGATGGCGCCGGCGCCAATCCGCGAGAGGTGTTTTGACGCAAAAAATCGAGATTAGTGGTTCACCCAGTGGATAAGCGCTTATCACATGCATGAGAATCGCAAGATATGTGGTCATTCATGCCCGACGTGGGCTCAATCCCAACCACTAATCTCGACTTTTTGCGTCAAAAAATACACTGGAATCTCGCGCCAACCACTAATCTCGACTTTTTGCGTCAAAACGCTCGCTGGAACGCCGCTCCTACCTGTGGCACCCGACTGCGTGCCGCTCGCCCACGCCGCGCTTATCCCCTTGACAGAGGAAAAAGTTTAGCCTAAACTAACTTTTGTGCGAAGCTACATGAGAGAGAAGGGAGGGGAGAGAATGAATCTGCCGACTGTCATCATCCTGGCACTGGTGGCTGTGGGTGTCGTACTGGCTCTTCGCTCCGTGATCAAGCGCAAGGGCAGTTGCAGCTGTGGTTGCGACCAATGCAGCTGCGGTTGCTGTGGCACGACCCCCCAGAAGCGCTGATCCAACTCCATAGCAAGCAACGGGAACGCGTCACGTGCTGTCTGCTCCCCCCGCAGCAGCCGTGACGTGCTTTTTTGTGCGTTATTTGTCATCCATGCAGTTTCAACACCGTTAAAGTGGTACCGTTATGGTTCCAAAGGGGGTGCGACATGGCCGATACCGATACAGAGGATAAGCGCGACGTTCTCGACGTCGGCGACGCCCCTGCGCCCGACGCCCCGGAGCCCGAGAGCCCCGAAACCCCCGAGCCTCCCGTCTACGTGAGCACCCTGCCCGAGCCCAGGAAGCGGGTGGATCCGCCCATCCCCTATGGCCTCACCCTTGTCCTCCTGCTCCTGTTCGTGCTGTTCTTCGTGTTCATGGCCCACCAGATCCGCGACAACGAGACCCTTGGAGCGAAGCAAGCGCGCATCGAGCGGGAAGCGAGCATGCTGAGCGAACTCGCCAGCCAGGGCCAGAGCGTTGTCGATGAGAACCTGCCCGAGCCGATCGTCGGCCATCAGCCGCTTCCCGCCTCGTATGTGGGCGTGTGGGAGGCGATCACCTTCATCGACCAGAACGGCACGTACGACCTCGCCGAGATGGGTTTCTATGCGACCGCCGAACTCTCGCCCGATGCCTACATCACCATCAGCGGCAATCTGTTCACATCGAAGTTCATCGACCGGTTGATCGCCTACGACGATGCGTACGGGCTGTTCGGTTCCGGCGCCGCCCAAGGGCAGATGTCCGCGTTCCTTCCCGTCGCCACCGTCCACATAAGCAACGAGAACCTGATCGTCTTCTATGAGGGCAACTACCGCAGGGAAGAGGACAACTACTTCATCGTCTTCATCAAGGTCTCCGATTATGCGGAGGATCCCGTGTTCGAAGAGACCGATGAGAGGAAAGAGGCCCTCTATCCCCCGGATTACGTGGCGGCGTAGGCGGCTTACCGCGTGATCCTACGCGCGTTCGCAGCAGTAATTCTCGATAGCGGAAACCAGGAAGCGCGTCGCGCCGGGGGCGACGGCGTTGTCGTAGTAGGCGACGAAGCGATCGTCGGCAAGGTAGCCCTGCGCCAGGTCCATGTGGGTCTGCGGGCTGTAGAGTCCGGCCGGCCAGTGCAGCTTGAGCCACTGCTCGTGCATGTAGCACAGCTCCATCGCGGCCAGGCTGCGCGGGTCACCCGCACCGTTGGCGAAAACCTCCGCGAGTTTCACGAGGATTGCCTTCTCGAGTGCTTGGGCATCCTCCCACTCCTCCTGCGAGAGGCTCATGAGGCGCTCGTTGGCGGCGTCAACGACGTCATCGCCAAAGCGAGCGCGTGCCTCGCTGCCATACGCACGCTCGTTGGCGGCGATGGCGCGCACGCGGGGCGCCAGGTCGAGTTCCTGGGCGCTGGGTTCCGGCAGTTCGAGCAGGGCATAGGCGGAGATGCCAAAGACCTGGCTGATGAGCTTGAGGGTATCCAGGCTGGGGCTGTTCTCCCCGGACTCCCAGCGGGAGATCGCCTGGCGGGTGACGTAGAGTTTGGCTGCCATCTGGTCCTGGGTGAGGCCGGCGTCCTTGCGCAGTCGCAGCAGCGTATCCTTGAGTGCCATGGGTGCTTCCTTTCATGCGATGTCGTTCGTCGCAAGCTTGCAACACGCATTATGGCAGGGGATAAGCGCTGCGTCACGCAAGCATCCATTGCAGAAGCGCCCCGCCACGAGGGCGGGGCGCTTGACTGCGCTATGGTTGGCAGATGGGTCTACAGGCGGGTGCCGCACTCCTGGCAGAAACGATCCTGGGGCCTGGCATTATGGCCGCAGTTAGGGCAGATCTTGGGCAGCGGCTTGCCGCACTCACGGCAGAAGTTGTTGTTGGGAACGCGGTTGCCGCAGCTGGGGCAGACGACCTTGCCATCATCCACGATCTTCTGGGCCGCATCGGCCGCCTTCTCGAAAACGTTCTCGACCTTGTCCTCGGCCTTCTCGAAAGCGTCCTCCGCCTTGCCGGCGAGTCCGGCGAGGGCGGCGGTCACGCCGGCGAGCAGGTCGGGCTCCTCAGCAGCGGCGGGAGCGGCCTCGGCGGCAGGCTCAACGGGCTCGGGGACCACGATGGGCTCGGGCTCGACGACGGGCTCGGGGACCACGATGGGCTCAGGCTGCCATTCCTCGACGGTCTCGACGACGTTCTCGACCTCGTCGGCGGCTTCCTCGACGAAGTTCTCGACCTCGTCGGCGGCTTCCTCGACGACGTTCTCGACACTCTCGACCGCCTCTTCGGCGACTGCTTCAACCTTCGCGTCGACATCGGCGACCGCGGCTTCGACTTCCTCGACGGCAGCTTCGATCTCCGCGTCGACCGCAGGAGCCTCGATCTCGACTTCGGGGAGCTCGACCTCAGGCAGGTTGACCTCGACCTCGGGCAGCTCGATATCGATCGCGGGGATCTCGGCCTCGGGCAGCTCGATGTCGACCTCGGGGATCTCGACCTCGGGGACATTCACCTTCAAGCCGGGCTCATCACCAAGGGAATCGATGATGGCGGCGGCGGGAGCGGCGGCAACGGCAACAGCGGCTGCGGCGTCCTTGAGCTCGGCCTCGGCTTCCTCGACAACGTCCTCGACAGCCTCGGCGACATCCTCGGCGGCGGGCTCGACGGCCTCGGCGACCTCGACCTCAGGCTCCGCCTCGACCTCGGGCAGCGGTTCGTCGGTCACGATGGGGGCTTCGACTTCCTCTTCCAGCGCCTCGACCAGGAAGATGGTCGGGCGGATACCGTCGTCGCAGGAGACGATGGCGGTGTAGGGGTCCTTCATCCAACCGTCGAAGACGTCCTTGCCGCCATGGGCGAAGGTCATGACATAGGGGAAGAGGCTTCGCCAAGCGCACTCGCACAGACCCTCGGGCTTGCGATAGCCGTCGGTCACGAACACGTCGCCAACCTCGAGATCGCACGCATCCTGGATGGGATTCTCGTACAGGTCGGCCAGGTCCTGGAAGAAGACCTTCTTCAAAACGGTGATCCTGCAGTTCTTCATAGGGGCAACCTCCGAATCTCACGTGGCGGCGCCCAAGCAGCGCCGCATCTTGCTTGCATTATAGCCAGTGAGGGCGGGTGCGCGGCGCTTATCTCCGAATCCTTGCAACTTCGTTGCCATGCTGTCGCATGGGAGCTAGCACGCAAGGCGGCACGCGATCACGGCGACGACAAGCAGCAGCATCGCCGCCGTACCCCAAGCGTCGCGCGCGCTCAGCTCCAGCGGGTGCAGGCGGGTGCGGCCGTCGGTGCCGTGGTAGCAGCGCGCATCCATCGCGGCGGCCAGGGTGTCGGCATGGCGGAAGGCACCAGCGAACAGCGGCACCAGCAGCGCTTTCAGCGCCCGCCAACGCTCGCCCATGTGGCCTGTGCCAAGTTTGGCACCGCGGGAGAGCTGCGCCGCGCGCGTTTGCTTGAATTCGGTGTTGAGCTGCGGCAGGAAGCGCAGGGCGATGCCCGCGATCATCGAGAGCTCGTGTGCCGGCACACCGATGCGCTTGAACGGCGCGAGCATGCTCTCCATACCATCGGTCAGGTCGAGCGGAGTGGTTGTGAGCGTGAGCAGGACCGCCGCGAAGAGCAGCAGACTCAAGCGTGCACCCATGAACAGCGCCTGATGCACGCCGTCGTGGCTGATGTGGATGAATCCCCAGCTCACGTACTCGGTGCCGCCCTGTACGAAGAACAGATTGGCGATCAGCGTGAGGAGCACGATGAAACTCAGCGGCAGCCACGCGCCAAGCGCTTCGCGCACGCTGATGCGGGCGGCGGCGAAGAAGGCGACGGTGAAGGCGGCGAGCACGCCCAGTGCCAGCCATGACTTCGCGAGCAACGCGATGGCGATGTAGACCAGAAGCAGCGTGAGCTTCACGCGGGGGTCCATCCGGTGCACCACGCTACGCCGACGCGCTGTTGCAGGGGATAAGCGCTCCTGTTCCCGTAGGCTGTTGGGAGGGGGCAGGGGGATTTCGCTAGGATATCGCTCCACCCCCTGTCCCCTCCCGGATCGCCGGGGTACGGGTTCATCCGCCGCGAAGGCGGCGGCGATCGCGTCGGCCAGGGATTCCACGTCGCAGAAGAGTGTATCGTCCGCGAGCGGCATCCCAGCATCACGCAGGTCGAGCGCGACACGCTGGGCATCGGGAACGCCCAGACCGATAGCGCGCAAACGCGTCGCCTGCGCGAACACTTCGTTGGGTGCGCCATCCATCTCGATGCGACCGTTGTTGAGCACCACGATGCGATCGCAGAGCTGCGCCAGGTCGTTCATATCGTGCGACACGATGACGATGCCCATGCCATCGGCATGCAGTTTGCGGATGAGCGCCAGCAGATAGTCGTGGCCTGCGGGGTCGAGGCCCGCCACCGGCTCATCGAGCACCAGCAGACGCGGTTCCATCGCCAACACACCCGCGAGCGCCACGCGGCGCTGCTGTCCACCGGAGAGCTCGAAGGGGCTCTTATCCCATACATCCGCATCGTCCATGCCCACCTTGCGGAGCGCCCAGTGCACGCGTTCTTGCACCTGTGTGTCATCGAGCCCCAGGTTGCGGGGTCCAAAGGCGACGTCCTCGAGTACGCTCTGCCCGAACAGCTGTTGCTCGGGGTATTGGAACAACACGCCCACCTGTGCGAACGCGGCATTGCGATGTTGCTTGTGCGCAAGGTCGACGCCGTCCAGCAGCACCTGGCCGGCAGTGGGATGGAGCACGCCGTTGAGGTGCTGGATGAGCGTGGACTTGCCGCTGCCGGTGTGGCCGGCGATGCCCACGATCCGGCTGTAGTCAAGCGTGAGGTCGATGTCCTCGATGGCGTTGTTGGTGCCATCGTAGCTGTATGTCACATCGCGGAGTTCAAGCTGCATAGCTCCTCCTCCAGCGACGATTCGTCCAGATGGATGCTCACGGGGATGCCGCGTTGCTGCAATGCGAGCGAGAGCCGCACGGCGAAGGGCAGCCTGAGATGCAGGCTCGAGAGCGTCTCCTTGTCGCAGAGTACCTGCGCGGGGCTGCCATCCGCCACGATGCGCCCTTCGCGCAGCACGATGACACGGCTCGCCTGCGCGGCCTCCTCCATGGAGTGTGTGATCATGATGACGGTCATGCCGTTCGCGTTGAGTTCACGGGCGATGCGCAGCAGACCGCGCCGCCCACGTGGGTCGAGCATGGCGGTCGCCTCGTCCAATATGAGGATGCGTGGCTCCATGGCCAGCACGCCGGCGATCGCAAGGCGCTGCTTCTGTCCGCCGGAGAGCGCGTTCGTCTCGTGGGTGGCGAAGCTGGCGTCGCGAAAACCCACTTCATGCAGTGCGTCGCGCACCCGCAGCTCGAGTTCGCTGCTGGGCACGCCAAGGTTCTCCGGGCCAAAGGCGACCTCGTTCTCGACCAGCGTGGCCACCAGCTGGTCGTCGGGGTTCTGGAAGACCATGCCTGCGTTCTGGCGGATCAGATACAGGGAATCCGGATCCTGTGTGTCCATGCCCAGCGTGAGCACCGTTCCGGTCCTGGGAACGAGCAGGGCGTTCACATGCTTGGCGAGCGTGGATTTTCCGCTGCCGTTGCCACCCAGCACGGCGACGAACTCACCTGCTGCTATATGCAGCGTGACGCCGTCGAGTGCATTCTTGCTGTCGTCGTACGAGAAGCGGACGCCCTCGAAGTCGATCGCCGTCATCGCCGCTGTGGTTTGATGAGCAACGAGATGCTCTTGTAGACCGCGAGTGTGAGAACGGTGTTGAGGCCCGCCTTCATGGCGTTGAAGGGCAGCAGGACCGGCAGGATCAGGTCTATGACCGCCTCACGCGGCATGCCGGAATAGATGGGCGTGACGACTATGTTGCCCACGATGGCCATGGCAAGAGCGCAGACGCAACCCACGAGCAGGCCCACGACGGCACGGCCCAGCGTGCGCTTGCGCATGTAGATCACTGCTGCGGGCCACAGGAAGCCCACGAGCACCAGGACGTTCATGGCGGCTCCCCACAGATTGCCGTCCATCAGACCGTGGATCACGATCGCGGTGATACCCACGGCCAGACCGGCGCCGGGGCCGTACGCGAAGCCCGCCACCATGTAGGCGACGAAGCTGGCATCGTACTTGAGCCAGGGGGCGGCGGGGAAGATGGGGAACTCGACGAAGCTCAGCAGCACGCCGATGGCGCACAGGAGCCCCATCACAACCAGTTGTCTGGTGTCCCAACGATTGCTGTTGCGGAAGCTTGGCGTGGTGCCGCGTTGCGCGGCGGCATTGGACTCATTGCCCATGACAGACATCCTTTCGTTTCTTCCATCCGGACTCTGACCGTTGGCTCCGGGTTCGCACCGGATCAGCCGCACGCATCCCACGTGCGGGTCGCGGGCTCGTCACGTCAGCACGCGACTAACCGCCAGTGAGGGATTCCACCTCGCCCTGAAACAGGATGGCCACATTGTACGCTTGCCCCGCGCAGGGGATAAGCCCTTGGCCACGTGAGTCGACGAAAGGTGTTTTCCCTGCTCGCATCTTGTGTACGGGAGGCTGGGCAAGTATCCTTTTCACATCACACAGCTAGGAGAAGGGACCCCTGAGTGCGCTTTCGTCGACTGCAATATGCACGGTTCATCGCCGCGCTTCTGAGCGCGCTGCTCCTTCTGTCCTTCGCTACCTTCGCTCTCGCGGACGATGAGCCCACGGGCGATGCCACTGCACCCAGCATCGAAGCCGTCGAGCCGATGGAGGAACCCACCGTCGAAGTCGCGGAGGAACCCACCGTCGAGGACACGACCCCTCCCGCGCAGGCTCCAGTAGTCGAAGCGGCGGGTCCGACAAGGGGTGAACCCGGCCAGGCGACCGGCTTGGAGCTTTCCTCGAACAGCATCGAATTGGGGCAGTCCGTCACCATGACACCGCTGATCAGCGGTGATGCGAGTGGCTTCGAATTCAACTACGCCTGGAGCTGGGAGGGCCAGTGGGGCGACAACTGGGACTCCACTGTCAAGCGCAGCGGCTCGCGCACGAGTGATGCGAGCTGGGAGTTCACTCCCCACAAACCGGGCACGTATTCGCTATGGATCGACGCGGTCGCTCCCGATGGCACGACCAAACAGTTCGATCAGAGCCTTCAGGTCAACCAGGAGTGGCAGGTCGAATCCATCCAGGTCGGCCCCACACCGGGTATGGTGGGTACACCGGTGCAGGTGGAGGTCGTCTTCGCGGCCGGCTCCAACACCACCAACCTGTCCTACAACTTCGTCTGGCGTCTCGAGCCCGGCTGGAGCACATGGGACTCCGACATCAAGTCCAGCGGTGGACCACGCAATGAATCCAGCGCCTCTCTGGAGTTGCCCAGGGCGGGCAGCTACGACATCTGGGTTGACGTGATCGATGCCAACGGCGTGTCCACCACCTTCAGCTCCCAGAGTAGCTACGAAGTAGGTCTTCCCTATGAGGTCACGGGTCTCGAGCTTTCCGCCAGCTCCATCGAATTGGGGCAGAGCGTGATCATGACGCCGCAGGTGAGCGGCGATGCGAGCGCCGCTGAGTTCAACTACGTCTGGAGCTGGGAGGGCCAGTGGGGCGACAACTGGGACTCCACCGTCAAGCGTACCGGCGCGACCACGGGTGACGCGAGCTGGGAGTTCACGCCCAGCAAGCCGGGCGCTTATCGCCTGTGGATCGATGCCCAGACGGCCGACGGCGGCAGCAAGCAGTACTATCGCGACCTCACGGTCACCCAGGACTGGCAGGTCGAGTCCATCAGCATCAGTCCCGAACCGGGCGCTCTGGGAACGCCAGTCCAGGTGGAAGTCGTCTTCGCGCCAGGCTCCAACACCACCAACCTTTCCTACAACTTCGTCTGGCGTCTCGAGCCGGGCTGGAGCCTGTGGGATTCCGACAAGAAGGACGGCGGCAGCCCTCGTAGCGAGTCCACCGCCGCGCTCGATCTGCCCAAGCGTGGCACGTACGACATCTGGGTGGATGTGATCGATGCCAACGGTGTGTCCACCACCTTCAGCCCCAGCGGCAGCTACACGGTGGGCTTGCCGTACCAAGTCACAGGCCTCGATCTTTCCTCCAATACGGTCGCCGTGGGCGAACCGGTCACCATGTCGCCCCATGTCACGGGCGACACCACGCCGCTCACCATCAACTACGCCTGGAGCTGGGAGGGCCAGTGGGGTGACGATTGGGATTCCACCGTAAAGCGCACCGGCTCCCGCACGAGCGAGCTCTCCTGGGATTTCGTGCCGCAGAAGACGGGCAACTACAACCTTTGGATCGACGCGGTCTCGAGCGACGGTGAGGTGCAGTACTTCTCCGCTTCGCTCACGGTAACCCAGGGCTGGGACTTCGATGGCATCGAGATTCTCACTCCCGGCCCCATCGAGCGCGGCAACCCCGTCGAGTTCGCGGCGGCATTCAGCGGCTCCCGTGTGTCGCAGCTGGAGGTCGAGCTGGCGTGGCAGCGTGTGGGCGACCCCGATTCGCATGGTTCGACCAGCGATGGCGGCTGCAGCTTCACGGGCGACGATTCCGCCATCTTCACTCCGCAGTGGGGCGGTCTGTACCAGCTGAGCGCGATCGTGCACGACCCCGTGCTCGGCACTACTCAGACCTTCGACTGTGATGAACCGCTCAAGATCACGCGTCCGTGGGACTTCGCGGATCCCGGCCTGATCGTGTCGAAGAGCTCCGCCAAGCCCGGTGAGAGCATCGACCTGGCCATCGAGACCACGGGTGATACCACCGGCCTGCAGTACCGCTTCGCATACCACCTTGGCTCCGACGGTGCGCTCACGACCATCCAGGACTATTCGGATTCCAGCAGCTGCACGTGGACACCTGATGCGAGTGGCGGTTACACGGTTTACGGTTACGTGCGTGATACCTACGGTGAGGTCGACAACGAGCGCGAGAACATCGCGGTCTGGGATTTCACCGGCATCGAGCTCGAAGTGATCGACGGCGGCGTTCCCGGCTCACTCGAGAAGACGGTCATCATCCATCCGCAGCTGAACTGCGACAACCTGGAGGGTTTCACCTTCACCTATTCGTGGGCGCAGTACAGCGTGTCCAAGGGCGGGATCATCGCACAGGATACCAACGCTTCGAGCGCGAGCTGGGCTCCCACGGAGGGTTACGGCACCTACACCTTCATCGTGGATGTGACCGCTCCCGATGGCAGCACCCAGCAGCGGAGCGTGAGCAGGTGGCTCCAGCGCGAGGACCCCTATGACGGCCGCTTCCAGTACATGACGAGCAGCACGAGCTACCTGATCATCGCCGACTCCGAGCGCTGCAAGGTCACCATCTACCGTGGCAGTCAATACGACTGGATGCCCATCCGCTACTGGGATTGCAGTCCGGGCGCCGTCGGCTCGCCCACGCCCAATGGCACCTACACCGTCACGGGCCGCGGCTATTCCTTCAGCGGTTCCAAGGGTGGCACGCCCTACACCTGCTATTACTACACGCAGTTCTGGGGTGACTACCTATTCCATACCATCGAGTACTACCGCGGCACCTGGGACGTTCTCGATGGACGTCTGGGTGAGCGCATCTCCCACGGTTGCGTACGTCTGGCGCCTGAGAACGCCAAGTGGATCTACGACAACATCCCCAACGGGACCAAGGTGTACTGCTTCGGTTCCGAATGGTCTCCCAGGGGATAAGCGATGCGCTCCCATCGATTCATACCGGTCGTCCTGCTGTTGGCGGCATTCCTTGCCTGCGCGCCGTTCGCCATCGCCGACGATGGCGTTGTTGATGCGGTTGAGCCGGTCGAGGCGATCGAGTTGCTCGAGGTGACGGAAGCTGTCGAACCGCTCGATATGCTCGAAGCGGCTGAGCCAACGGAGGAGCCGGGTCAACCGGAACCGAATGTCAGCGTTGCAGCCAAGGGCGAAACAGGGGAGGGGCAGGTCACGGGTCTGGAGCTTTCCTCGAGCAGCATCCGCCTTGGAGCTTCCGTCACCATGACGCCGCAGACCAGCGGTGATGTGAGCGGTTTCGAGTTCAACTACGCCTGGGCACTCGGCTCAGGCTGGGACTTCTGGGGCTCGACGGTGCT
This sequence comes from Coriobacteriales bacterium, assembly GCA_017434185.1. Classification (GTDB taxonomy): domain Bacteria; phylum Actinomycetota; class Coriobacteriia; order Coriobacteriales; family RUG844; genus RGIG2431. Next base: position 24,297 of record JAFRFV010000138.1, on the reverse strand, counting down.
CGACACCGGTTCCCGCACATCCGCGACGAGCTGGGAATTCACTCCGCGCAGAGCAGGCGCTTATCGCCTGTGGATAGATGCGGTGGCGCCTGACGGCACGACACAGCTCTTCCAGTGCGAACTCACCGTGGGGCCCGCTTGGGAACTCGAATCCATCGAGCTCAGTCCGGACCCCGGCGCTCCAGGTATCGACACGCAGGTGACGCTGCACTTCGCGGATGGGTCGAACACCTTGGGGCTTTCCTACAACTTCGTCTGGCGCAAGAATCCCGATTGGAGCGTTTGGGACTCCGACCTGAAGGATGGCGGCAGCCCACGCAGTGAATCCAGCGCCGCGCTCACGCTTCCCGGCGCTGGCGTCTATACGATCTGGGTGGATGTGATCGATGCGGAGGGAACGAGTCGGACCTTCACCGCGAGCGAGGAATACGTCGTCGAAGCATCGGACGGGATCACCGGTCTCGATCTCTCCGCGACGAGTATCGCATGGGGGGAGACCGTGACCTTATCACCCCATGCCAAGGGCGATGCGTCGCGATTCGAATTCAATTACGCTTGGGCTTTCGCGGACGGCTGGGACCTTTGGGATTCGACGGTCCTGCGCACGGGTGAGCGCAGCAAGGATCCCACATGGGACTTCAAGCCGCCCATTCCGGGCGAATACCGCGTGTGGATCGATGCGGTCGCCCCGGATGGGACGACGCAGTTCTTCGAGCGCGAGCTGCAGGTGACGTACGACGCGCAGAGTGATGCCGTGCAGATCGATGTGGCAGCCTACGATCAGACTGCGAACGGTTATCCCACGGGATGCGAGAGCGCGTCGCTGTACATGCTGCTCCAGTACTACGGCGTCGATGTGAGTATGTGGGAGATCGTGAGCGATCTGCCCAGGGAACCGGGTCCCAGCGGTGGTGTGGGCGGCAATCCCGAGCGTGCGTTCATCGGCGATCCCACGAAGACGAGTGGCTACGGTGTGTTCGAGAAGCCCATCGCGGACCTCGCGAACGGATACCTGGATGGTGCCAGCAGCCTGGTGGGCGCTGTGATGGAGGACATCTATTGGTGCCTCGACCAAGGCGAGCCCCTGATCGCCTGGATCAGCATGCGCACCGATGGGTACATCCGCTGGGGTTATCCAACCTGGACCGACTACAAGACCGGCGAGAGCGTGCCCTGGCCCTACAACGAACATGCCGTGGTGGTGAGTGGCTATGAGCCGGGTGCCATCAGGGTGACCGACCCGCTTTGGGGCAGCACGCATTCCTGGAGCCTGGACGGCTTCCAAGCGGGCTTCTCCAGCATGGGCGGGCGCATCGTCTGGTATCAGCCGGAGCCGGTCGACCTGCCCTATCAGGTCACGGGACTCGAGATCTCCGCCACGCGCATCATGCTGGGCCAGAGTGTGACGATGACACCACAGGTCGCAGGTGATGCGAGCGGCGCCGAGTTCAACTACGCCTGGAGCTGGGAGGGCCAGTGGGGTGACGACTGGGATTCCACCGTCAAGCGCACCGGCTCAACTACGAGTGAGACCAGCTGGTCCTTCACGCCCAGCAAGCCGGGCAACTACCGCCTGTGGATCGACGCGCAGCAAGCCAACGGCAGGACCAGACAGTACTATCGCGACCTGGTGGTGACGCAGGATTGGCAGGTTGAGAGCGTCGTCGTGAGTCCCGATGCCGGCGCACCCGGTGAGCCCGTCACCGTGGAGGTCGTCTTCGCGGAGGGTTCCAACACCGCGGGGCTCAGCTATAACTTCGCCTGGCGCTTGAAGCCGGGTTGGAGCACTTGGGATTCCGACCTCAAAGATGGTGGAAGCGCGCGCAGTGGTTCCACCGCCGAGTTCATCCTGCCTGAGATGGGCGCGTACGAGATCTGGGTGGACGTGATCGATGCGAGCGGGAAGAAGAGCACGTATGTGGCCGCGGAGTCGTATCAGGTGGAGCAGGGTTGGAGCTTCGAGGGCATCGAGCTGCTCACGACCGGGGACATCGAGCGTGGTGGGTCGATCGACTTCGCCGTCAACGTGACGGGGCCGCGCGCGGACGATCTCGAGTACAACTTCGCGTGGAAGCGCGGGGACAGCTGGAACCACTGGGGTTCCACCGTCAAGGACACGGGTGCCCGCACGAGCGAGTCGCAAGCGAGCGTCACGGCTGCGTGGAGCGGGGCTTATCACCTGTGGGTTGATGTCCATGATCAACTGACGGGCGTGACCGAGACGTACTTCATGGACGATGCCGTGAGCGTCCTGCCCGGAGCAGGCGAGTCCTTCGCGGCCTCCTATGCGATCGCCGCCAGTTGCGAGCAGATCGTCGCGATCCAGGGTACGGGTGGTGCTGGCGGCGTACTCACGTTCCATGAGCTCACGGATGACGGCTGGCAGGAGACGCTGCGCTTCGACTGCCGTGTGGGGCCCAACGGCGTGAGCAGCGATATCTACGAAGGCGCCTGCAATGCCACACCCGCGGGCACGTATCTGCTGGGCTTCGCCTTCGGGAATGTGGCGAACCCGGGCACGAGCATGGAATACCGCGTGGCGAACAACAACATCTATTGGGTGGATGATTCCGATTCCGCATATTACAACCGCTGGGTAGATGCGAGCCAGGTGAGCCGCGACTGGAAGTCGGCCGAGCACATCAGCAGCGTTGGCAGCGCTTACGACCACTGCATCTTCATCCAGTACAACTACCCGGACACCGTTCCCGGGGCGGGCAGCGCCTTCTTCATCCACTGCGATGTGGGTGTGAACTCGGGCGGCTGCGTGCTGCTGGCCAAGAGCGACTTGATCACGCTGCTGCGCGCCATCGACGATGGCGCCTATGCGGTGATAACGAAAGCGAACTGACGAGGGAGAGGACTGCACCATGGATATCAAGGAGGTCATCCGCACCAGGAAGAGCTTCCGCACCTTCGATGGCAGGGAACTCAGCCAGGAGGATAAGGACGCGCTTGCCGCATACGCACAGACGATCGAGAACCCCTACGGCATCCCGGTGAGCTTCGTGTGGCTCGACGCCGCGCAGTACAAGCTCTCGAGCCCGGTGATCAACGGTGAGCATTTCTACGTCGCGGTCAAGGTGCCCAAGGTGCCGCGCTGCGAGGAGGCGCTGGGATTCTCGTTCGAGAAGCTGGTGCTGTACGCATGGTCGTTGGGTGTCGGCACCACCTGGATCGCCGGCACCATGAACAGGTCACGCTTCGAGGAAGCGGCACAGACGGGGCCGGATGAGTTCATGATGGTCGTGAGCCCGCTGGGGTATCCCGCTGCGAAGCAGTCGTTCGTTGATCGCAGGCTCAGGGGTTCCGTGCGTGGTGACGAGCGTCTGCCGTTCGAGCAGCTGTTCTTCGAAGGTGACTTCGCCACGCCGCTGCTGGACTGCGACGACGCTGTGAAGGATGCGCTTGAGGCGGTGCGCTGGTATCCCTCCGCGGCAAACAAGCAACCCTGCCGCGTCGTGAAGGCGGGGGATGCCTTCCACTTCTACAAGAAAGGTTCGATGGGAGGCGCCAACCGTCCCTGGGACTCCCAGAAGATCGATATGGGCATCGCGCTCTGCCACTTCATGAGCGTGGCAGGCGGCGTGCTCTCGATTGCGGACCCCGGTATCGCCGCTGACGCGGAGTACATCGCCACCGTGACGATCTAGCCAGCGATATCCGCGCCGGTGAACTCGCCGTTCGCGTCCATGCTCACGATGATCACGTGACCCCAGAACAGGTTGCCGTCGTCGAAGTTGAAGTCCACACTGCCATCATCTCCGATGCTGATGGAGCAGGGCGTGATGCGCTCCTGGAACTGTTCGGCGCTGAGTTCCTGGGGCTCTTCGTCGTCCTGCGCTGCGTCCGCAGCCCAATCGCGTGCGCCTTCCAATAGCTCCTGGGCGGCGTATGCCCTCACGCGGGCGTCGCAGGCGGCCATGTCAGCGCAGATCCCGTGCAGCTTCGCGAGTTGCATGCTGGCGTCGGTTTCGCCGGTCTCCACGTTCAGGAGCACCTCGACCTGGGTACCCAGCCAGTCGATGACACCGCTGTACCAGTCGTAGCGCTTATCCAAGGTGAAATCGCAGAGGCTGTCGTGCAGCACGACGGGCGCGAGGTAATCCGCTTTGGCGGTGTCGAAGCGGGGGTCATTCACCTTGCCCAGCAGCTTCACCAGCATCAGGGCACGCGGGTCGTCCTTGCTCTCGCGCACGATCGCCCGGTAGGTGCCCAGCTCGGCGAAGCTGATCCTGGGGCGCCCGCCCTTGATGGGTTCACGCCAGCGCAGGTGCCCCACGCGTGCCGTGGCGCTCGCATCGCCATCCGCGGCGAAGGCCAGGTAGCGAATGCCCGCCACGTAGTGGCCGAACGCCGTCGCCCAGCCGCGGGGTCCGCTCTGGGTGAGTAGGACACGCTCCAGGTCCTGGTCCTGGTACTTGCCGGCGAATTCGAGCGCGGGGTCGAGGCGCGGGTCGAACACGTCGCGTGCGATCACACGCTCCAGATAGTAGCTGGTGGTCACCGTACTTGAGGATTCGCGTTCGCGACGCAGCGCCAGGTGGTACAGGTGTCCTGCCTCGAAGTCATGGCCGTAGGGGAAACCGAAGTGCTTCTTGGGCGTGTGCCAGATGATCTTTCCGCGGCCGCCGTCTTCCAGGGTCGCACCACTGCGCGGGTCGACGGCACGATCGAAGAACAGACTGGCCTCGTACAGGCCATTGGCAAGCTTGGGAAAGTCCCGGTCGCCCTTCTTCCAACTGCGACTGACCCTCACCACGAGCTCGATCGTCTCGTCCCTGAACTGCGCGATGTCCATGACCTGCCTCCGTTCCTCAATAAGCTCGCACGCCCGGCGTGGCGTGGATCACCGCGCGCAGCTGCTCGATGTATTCGAGCAGGAGTGCGCTGGGCCGGCGTTCGTTATGCATGATGTATCCTACTTGCATCCTCGCATCCATGTCGAGCGGGATGCTCGCGATGCCGCTGTGCATCTCGGAACTCAGGATGCCGGTCGAGAGCGTGAAGCCGTTGTGGTTGGCCAGCAGGTTGCTCAGGGTGCCGCGGTCCGAGATGCGTATGTTGCGCTTGTGTGGGAGATAGGCAAGCGGCTCCTCGTAGTAATAGAAGGAGTTCATGCTGCCCTGCTCGAAGCAATAGCGCGGGTAGGGTTCGAGGTCCTCGAGTGTGAGGAGCGTGCGGCTGGCGAGCGGGTGGTGTTCGCCCACGAACACATGCACATTGGCATCGAAGAGGGGAGTGAATCCGACTCCTGCATCCAGGAAGGCGCGCTCCAGCACGCGACGGTTGAAGTCGTCCAGGTACAGGATGCCTATCTCGCTGCGGAACGTGCGCACGTCATCTATGAGCTCGGCGGTGCCGCACTCACGCAGGATGAAGTCGTATTCGTCCACATCGCAGGTCTCCGCCACCGCCATGAAGGCCTGCACACTGAACGCGTAGTGCTGGGTGCTGATGGCCAGGCGGCCCTGCTTGCTGTCACCCCGCAGATAGTGCGCCTCGAGCATATCCGCCTGCTCGATCACCTGGCGCGCGTACCCCAGCAGCTCCGTGCCGTCGTTGGTGAGTGTGACGCCGCGGTTGCTGCGCGTGAACACGATGATACCCAGCTCCTGCTCGAGTTCCTTGATGGCGCTCGAGAGTGATGACTGCGACGTGTACAGGTTCGCTGCAGCGGCGTTTATGCTGCCGGCATCCGCGATTGCCACCAGGTAGCGCAGTTGTTGCAGGGTCATGCCCGGTCTCCTTCCCGATTCTGTCCCGGATTCGTTCATACACTTCGACTTTTGGCAGCACCTCTGCCAAAAGTCGAAGTGTATGAACGATTGACCGCAGCGCTTATCCCAACATCCCTATTCTAGCTGCAACCCAGTTATCGGTAAACTCGATAACCAATCCCCAGAACTTCGAATGACGCGAAACGTTGTCCGCGAACGGTTCCCGTGGTTAGATTTCGAGAGTTAACACTCCGTGACCGAATTCACGACCAATTCAACGAAAGGCGATGAGATGGCGAAGAAGAACGTTCCCTACGACCAGAAGTACTACGACCCCGAAGTCGAGTGCATGCCCCGTGAGGAACTCGAGAAGCTGCAGTTGGAGCGGCTGAAGGACGAGCTCGTGTGGGCATACGAGAACAGTGCGTACTACAAGCGCACATGGGATGCCGCGGGCATCGATCCCCACATCGAGACCCTCGACGACCTGGTCAAGTTCCCGTTCATCAACAAGCAGACCGAGCGCGACACGCAGGGCGTGGGCAGCTTCTTCGGCGAGCTGTGCTGCGTGCCCGAGGATGACGTCGTCTTCATGGCCACCAGCTCCGGTTCCACCGGCGTTCCCACCATGAGCCCGTTCTCCCAGCACGACTTCGACGAGTTCATGAAGGCCGAGTCCCGTCTGTTCTGGCAGACCGGCATGCGTCCCAACGACCGCTATCTGCATGGCATGAACTTCGCGCTGTACGTGGGTGGCCCCTGCGTCATCGGTGCGCAGGAACTGGGCGCCCTGGGCATCTGGGTGGGTGCCGTTCCCAGCGACCGCCTGCTCTGGGCCATGAAGCACTACCAGCCAACCCAATTCTGGAGTTCGCCGTCCTACGCGTGGCTGCTGGGCCAGAAGGCCATCGAGAAGGGCTACGACCCCAAGAAGGACTTCGCCAACCTGCGTACCATCATCATCAGCGGCGAGCCCGGTGGTTCCATCCCCACCACCCGCAAGGCCATCGAGGACATCTGGGGCGCGAGCGTCTACGACTTCTTCGGCCTGTCCGACATCTACGGTGCCTGCGCCGGCATGTGCGAGTACAAGGACGGCCTGCACATCATCGAGGATCAGATCCTGGTCGAGATCGTCGACCCCGCCACCGGCTTGCGTGTGCCCGACTGCGAGAAGGGCGAGATCGTCTACACCACGCTCACCAAGCGCAGCCGTCCCATGATCCGCTTCCGCAGTGGTGACATCGGTTGGGTCAACCGCGAGAAGTGCCAGTGCGGTCGTACCATGACCCGCATCTACATCAGCGGCCGCAAGGACGAGATGTTCATCGTGAGCGCCGTCAACGTGTTCCCCAGCGACATCGAGTACGTCGTGCGTCAGGACTCCGGTCTGTCCGGCGAGTACCGCATCCGCGTGTACGACGAGAAGTTCACCACCAAGTACGAGGTCTCCGTCGAGCGTGTCTTCGGTAGCGAAGAGAGCTATGATGAGATCGCCAAGCGCGTGGAGAACAACCTGAAGACCCACACCGGCGTGCGTCCCGCCAAGGTCATCGTGTTCGACACGGACAAGCTCAACGTGTCCGCCGAGCACAAGGCCTCCCGCTTCATCGACGAGCGCACCAGCGTCAAGGACGCCCACGCCGTCGTGGAGCACTCCAAGGAAGCCGCGGCCGCCAAGAAGGAAGGGGAGTAACATGGCTCGATTCGCAGTCTCCGGTCAGCACTACCTTTTCAACGTGCAGACCTTCGCCCAGCTCGTGCTGCAGTTGGGTGGCGATGAGTTCAGCTATGCGTTCCGCGACCGCAGCACCCGCCAGGTGCTGGCCGACGTCGCCGAGGGCATCAGCGAGGTGGGCGTGATCTTCCAGACCAGCCAGACCGCCGCGGACCTTGCCGCCGCGATCGACGCCGCCGGCTTGGACTTCGTCGAGCTCAAGGTGAGCGCCCCGCGCATCGCTCTGCCGGCGAGCCATCCCATGGTGAACGCCAAGTCGCTGTCGCTCGACGACATGGCCGACTATCCCTACCTGTACTTCGAGCAGGAGGAGGACGCGCCGCTCTACGTCGCCGAGGAGGCCCTCGCCGGTGTTCCGCGTGCCAAGTCCATCGCCTGCACCGACCGCGCCAGCTTGAGTGAGCTCATCGTCGCACTCAACGGTTACACCGTCACGAGTGGCATCCTGGTGGGCATCAGCGACGGCAGCGCGCTCACCACCATCCCGCTGCAGACCGATGTCACGCTGCACCTGGGCTACGTCGTGAAGAAGGGCGCCGCACTCTCCGAGGACGCCCAGCGCTTCATCAGGATCCTCAACAAGAACCTGGATCGCTACGCCCGCTTCTAGGCTCCACGCTCACATATCCGTTATCATGGGGATAAGCGCATCGCGACGCGCTTATCCCCTTCTTCTTGCACGAAAGCGAGGCGACGAACATGGCCCTCACACAGCAGCAGCTCGAACAGCAGGCACGCCTGCAGGAGATCATCGACAACGCCGGCCCGGGGAGCATCGTGTTCTTTGGCGGCGCGGGCGTCTCGACGGAGAGCGGCATCCCCGATTTCCGCAGCGCCGACGGCCTGTACAACCTCAAGTACAAGTATCCGCCCGAGCGCATCATCTCGCACAGTTTCTTCCTGCGCGATCCGCGTGAGTTCTACCGCTTCTACCTGGACCGCATGATCTACCGCGACGCCGCGCCCAATGCCGCGCATCTGGCGCTGGCGGCGCTCGAGCGCGTGGGCAAGCTGCGCAGCGTCGTGACGCAGAACATCGACGGCCTGCATCAGGCGGCGGGCAGCACCCAGGTGCGTGAGCTGCATGGCAGCGTGCTGCGCAACTACTGCGAGGGCTGCGGACGTTTCTACGACCTGGAGGGCCTGCTCGCCCGCGCCGCGGAGGCGGACGACAGCGTACCGCGCTGCGAGAGCTGCGGCCGGATCATCAAACCCGACGTTGTGCTCTACGAAGAGCAACTCGACGAGCGGGTGATAAGCGCCGCACTCGCGGATATCGAGGCTGCCGACGTGCTCATCGTGGCGGGCACTTCGCTCGCGGTCTATCCGGCGGCGGGCTTCGTGCACTACTTCCGTGGGCACCACCTGGTGATCTGCAACATGAGCCCCACGTCGCTCGACTCCCATGCGGAGCTGTGCATCGCCGCGCCGGTGGGGCAGATCCTGGGCGGCCTGCGGATCGAAGGCGACAGGTAGCGGGAGAGCTCCATGGAGGTCTTCATCTCGCTGGCGTTCGTGGCGCTCATCGCCTTCGTCTGCCCCATCATCGCGCATCTCATTCCCAAGCAGCCCATCCCCGAGACGGTCTTCCTGATCGTGGCGGGCATGCTGCTGGGACCCTCGTGCGCGGGGCTCATCACCCTTGGGTCCGAGATCGAGTTCCTGAGTGAGCTGGGTCTGGCGTTCCTCTTCCTGCTGGCGGGTTACGAGATCGACCCCAAGAGCATCACCGGCAAGCAGGGTGGGCATGCGTTGCGCAGCTGGCTCGTCTCATTCGCTCTGGGCTGTGTGATCGTGGCGCTGCTGCCCACGGTCGAACTGCTGAGCATCAACGGACTCGCGCTGGTGATCGCGCTCGGCACCACCGCGTTAGGCACGCTCATGCCCATCCTGAAGGAACGCGGCCTGCTGGGCACGCGGGTGGGTGACGCGGTGCTGGGCTACGGCACTTGGGGCGAGTTGGGACCGGTGCTGGCCATCGCGATCCTGCTGTCCACGCGCGCCAAGTGGGTGACCGTGCTCGTGCTGGCAATCTTCCTGCTGGTCGCGGTTGTCGTCGCCATCCTGCCCAAGAAGGCCATAGCCGCAGGCAGCAGACTCTTCACCTTCCTTGATGCACGCAAGGACTCGACTTCGCAGACCCTGGTCCGCACGGTGGTCCTGCTGCTGGTGGGGCTCGTGGCCCTGAGCGCCATCTTCGACCTGGACATCGTGCTGGGCGCGTTCGCGTCCGGCTTCATCCTGCGCTTCCTCATGCCCGAGAAGGAATGGGGGAGCCAGGAGGGTCTGGAGCACAAGCTCGAGGGCATCGCCTTCGGCTTCTTCATCCCCATCTTCTTCGTGGTGAGCGGCGCCAGGATCGACATTACGGCGGTTGTCGCCGCGCCCGGTGTTCTCGTTGTCTTCATCGTCATGTTGCTGCTGGTGCGTGCGGTGCCCATCGCCGTATCGCTGCGTCTGAACAAGGCGACGCGTGACATGCCCGTCCACCACAGGGCCACGGTCGCGCTGTACTGCACGACGGCCTTGCCGCTCATCGTCGCGGTGACCAACATCGCCACAGGAATAGGGGCCATGGAGACGACCACCGCGAGTGTGCTGGTGGCCGCCGGTGCGGTGACGGTGCTGCTCATGCCGCTCCTCACGTCGGTCACCTATCGTATCACCGACGCGCATCCCGTTCTGGCCGCGCGTGAGATCCGCCGCGAACCCAAGCTCGCGGGGCGCATCATCAGCCGCCATTGGCGCGAAGGCAAGCAGGAGGCCGAACGTTTCGAGCATGAGAACGACCGCAGCGCGGATGATGGACGGGACGACGTTGGTGGTGAAATAATACCCTAGTGGTTGACTATGAATTGATGAGTGCTACTATGGTTCCCAAGCAAGAACAATCCCGAAGGGGGAGGGACCATGCCTCAGTCAGAAGCAAGCACACCGGTCGTGCGCTCCATAAACATCTCGCCGCGTAAGAAGATGCGCAAGACCCCAGTAGGGGATAAGCGCCTCTACGTGAAGGAGCAGTGGGGCTTCGAGGACGACGCCCATGCTGGCGACTGGCACCGTCAGGTCTCCTTCCTCGCCTTCGAGTCCATCGAGAAGGCGCGGGCGATGGGCCTCGATGTGAAGGAAGGCGATTTCGCCGAGAACTTCACCACCCAGGGCATCGACCTGCTCGATCTGCCGCTTGGCAGTCAGATGCGCATCGGTGATGAGGTGCTGGTCGAGCTGAGCCAGATCGGCAAGGTCTGTCACACGCGCTGCGCCATCTATCATCTGGCTGGCGACTGCATCTTCCCCCGTGAGGGCATCTTCGCCGTGGTGTTGCAGGGTGGCTGGGTGCAAGCCGGCGACCCCATCGTGGTGGTCAAGCGCGGCGATGGCCACTGCGAGTTCTCGCCCGCGGACGCCATCGCGGAGGTCGAAGCGGCACGCGCGGCGGGAACACTCTAGATTCTTCCGACGGTTCCGGGGGCTGAGTCGTATTATCACCAAGAGCCCCTCTGAAAGAATCAGCGCAGATGAAACGCCCCGTCATCATAGCCGCGATCGCAGCCGCCGTATTGGCGCTGCTCATCTCCGCCTGCGGCAAGGAGCCCGTCGCCCCTGCCCCTGCCCCTGGCGCTGCCCCTGCCCCTGACGCCGCGCCCGAGCTCACCACCTCACAGGTGGAGCCCGCGTTCACCGACGGCTGGCAGCGCCAGACCATCACCCAGGGCGGCACCTCCGCCAGCTTCCTGCTTCCACCGGATTGGCACTGTCGCGTTGAGAACGTCGAGCTCTACCAGGATGGCAGCGGCCCCGCGCAGGCTCTCATCAGTCCCAGCGCGAACGCGGAGGGCTTCATCATCATCTCGGTGGGCAACGGCCCCGTCGGCGTCTGTGGCACCGGGCTCACCCAGACCCAGGTGACCTTCAACGGCCACCCGGCTTCCATGGGCGTCTTCAATGAGCATCCGTACTGGGATTTCATCTACCTGACTGGCGACATGGAAGGCTGCAACATCACCAACGCCTGCGGCGAGACCTGGTGGAACGAGTACCAGCCGGAGATCACGGCCATCCTCGACTCGATCGAGTTCTCCCGTACGGCGTAGAAACGCCGTTGCTTGACACGAAAAGTGGCGATTAGTGGTTAGCGCCGCCAGCGAAGCCTTCTTTTGACGCAAAAAGTGGCGATTAGTGGTTGATAAGCCCGTCAATCCGGGCTTATCCCAAGGGATCCTCGTCTGGTTTGAACTCGAGAGCGTAGTAGACGACGGTCGATTGGTCGGAAGGCGAACCACTAATCTCGACTTTTTGCGTCAAACCCCTCGCCGCTTCCAGCATCGAACCACTAATCTCGATATTTTGCGTCAAGTCGCCCGCGGGCACGACCCTCTTGCCGCGCGTCTTCCTGGGCAGCTCCGCGGGTCGCTGGCTGTCGAACGCGAGCAGCGCGCGTCGCAGTGCACTCTGCCGCAAGCGGAAGTCGTCCGGCCACGCACGGAAGCGGCCCGTGCGCGCCTTCATGATGCGCCGCGCGAGCTCGTCCATCCACGTGTACGAGTTGAAGAGGTCGCCAGTGACCACGGTCACGTCGAGCCCGGACACGCGCAGCGCTTCACGGCGGCGAGTGTCACGCTTCAGGTCCGGTTGCCGCGAATGGTGCTGGTCGCTGTCATATTCGAGCACGATGCCCAGCTTCCGCCAGATCAGGTCACACTCACAGCTTGGGCGTCGCAGCATCGCTTCGCCCTTGTTGGACAGCTGCACGATTCCATTCATCTCGAAGTCGGCTTCGCTGTAGCCGCCCAGGCGGTGCGGGAGCCCCATCGTGAGTCCGAGCTTGCCCTCCATGGGCGAGCGACTGCCATCCAGAAGTCGTTTGCCCAGCTGGAACGCGCGATGTGCGCCTCGCAGTCCTGGGTTCGCCGCCGCGAAATCCGCGATCGCCTTCGTGCTGCTGTGCGGAGCGTGTGGCCGCAGCCCATTCTCTTTCGTTGAATCGAGCGAATACTGGCTGCACAACTGCGTGCCCCGCACGATGAGCTCGCGCTCGTCACGCGCGCTCGCCGCCGCGAGCTGCATGAATGCGAGCTCGGGGCACACGACGTAGATGCCGTTGCCCACTTGACGCAGGCTCTTGGGCGGCAGTTTCTCGAGTATGTGGCAACGCAGCGGGTCGCTACGCCGTTGTTCCTGCCCCGCGATCAGCACATGCAGCGGCATCGTGAGAGCAAGGCCGGGAATCTCCGCGGCGCTCAGCTGCAGGCGATATCCCCTTGGGACGCTGCAGGGCACACCGGGGTAGATGTCACCCCAGGTGAGCCAGAACTCGATCGCGCTTTCGTGTGAGATGATGACCTGCATGTGGATAAGCGTCGCGCTCCCGGGCTCCCGCCTCGCGACTACACGAATGACAGGGCCTGATCGAGATCCGCGATCAGGTCGCTGGCATCCTCGATACCGCAGCTCAGGCGTACCAGATCCGGCGTGATGCCGCAGTCGGCCAGCTCCTGGTCGTTCATCTGGCGATGCGTGGCGTTGGCGGGGTGCAGGATGCAGCTGCGCGCGTCGGCCACGTGCGTCTCGATCGCGGCCACACGCAGGTGCTTCATGAACTCCTCGGCGGCGGAGCGACCGCCGGCCACACCAAAGCTCACCACGCCGCAGCTCCCCTGCGGCAGGTACTTGCAGGCCAGCTGGTAGTTGGCGTCACCCGGCAGCGAGGGGTGCCGAACCCAGCTCACCTTGGGGTGCGCGGCCAGCCATGTGGCGATCTCGAGACCGTTGGCGCAGTGGCGATCCATGCGCAGGTGCAGCGACTCGAGACCCATGTTGAGCAGGAACGCGTTCTGCGGCGACTGGATCGAGCCGAAATCGCGCATCAGCTGCGCGGTGCACTTGGTGATGAACGCGCCACCCAGTCCGAACTTCTCAGCATACACCACACCGTGATAGCTCACATCGGGCGTGGTCAGGCCCGGGAAGCGTTCGGCCACGCCGGGTGCCAGCCAGTCGAAGTGCCCGGAATCCACGATCGCGCCACCCACTGCGGCACCGTGGCCGTCCATGTACTTGGTGGTGGAGTGGGTCACGATGTCGGCGCCCCACTCGAAGGGCCGGCACTTCACGGGGGTGGGGAAGGTGTTGTCCACGATCAGCGGTACGCCGTGCGCGTGGGCGGCGGCGGCGAAGGTCTCGATGTCCAGCACGTCCAGCGCCGGGTTTGCAACCGTCTCGCCAAAGACGCACTTGGTGTTCTCCTGGAAGGCGGCGTCGAGCTCCTCGCGGGTGGCGTGTGGCGACACGAATGTGCTCTGGATGCCCATGCGGCCCATGGTGTGCTTGATCAGGTTGAAGGTGCCGCCGTAGATGGCGCTGCTCGCCACCACGTGGTCGCCGGCACTCATGATGTTGAACAGCGCGAAGAAGTTGGCCGCCTGACCGCTGCTTGTGAGCATGGCCGCGCTACCACCTTCCAGCGCACAGATCTTGGCCGCGACGGCATCGTTGGTGGGATTCTGCAGACGGGTGTAGAAGTAGCCCGCCTCCTCCAGGTCGAAGAGGCGCCCCATGTGCTCGCTCGTGTCGTACTTCCAGGTGGTGGATTGGTAGATGGGCAGCTGGCGGGGCTCTCCGTCGCTCGGACGATAGCCGCCCTGCACGCAGGTTGTGCCGATGGACTCACTCATGAGAAACTCCTCTCTCAAACCGTCTCCCATCATTATAATAGCAGCACATACCCATAAGCGCTCGTCAACGGCGCGCGTCGATGCTAGGAGGTGCACGGATGCCCATCAGGATACCGGATTCACTGCCGGCAACCCAGATACTCGAAAGCGAGAACATCTTCGTCATGACGGAGTTCCGCGCCATGCATCAGGACATCCGTCCGCTGCGCGTGCTGCTCCTGAACCTCATGCCCACCAAGATCGCCACCGAGACCCAGATCCTGCGCAAGCTGTCCAACACGCCGTTGCAGATCGAGGTCGAGCTGCTGCACATGGCCACGCACGAGTCCCGCAACGTGAGCGAGCAGCATCTGGAGACCTTCTACCGCACCTTCGACCAGGTGCGTAACGAGCGCTTCGACGGCATGATCATCACCGGTGCGCCCGTGGAGCTGCTCGACTTCGAGCAGGTCGACTACTGGGACGAACTCAAGCAGGTCATGGAGTGGTCCAAGACCAACGTCCACTCCGTGCTGCACATCTGCTGGGGCGCGCAGGCGGGCATCTACTACCACTACGGCATCAACAAACACGAGCTCGACCACAAGGTGTCCGGCGTCTTCCGTCACTGGGTGGTCAAGCCCAGTTCGCCGTGGGTGCGCGGCTTCGACGACCTCTTCATGGCACCGCACTCCCGCTACACCGAGGTCCTGGCCACCGACATCCAGAACCACCCGCTGCTCGAGATCATCGCCGCATCCCCGGAAGCCGGCGTCTACCTTGCCAAGAGCGACGACTCGCGCCACTTCTTCGTGTTCGGGCATCCGGAGTACGACCCCGACACCCTCAAGCGCGAATACGTCCGCGATGTGGATAAGGGCATCGACCCGGACGTTCCCGCCAACTACTTCCCCGATGACGACCCCACGCGTGAGCCCCTTTCCACCTGGAGGGCGCACGCGCAGTTGCTCTACACCAACTGGCTCAACTATTATGTCTACCAGACCACGCCCTACGATCTGTCCCAGGGTGTCGTCTAGAAGGGAGGCACGAACATGGCCATGGACCACGACAAGATAGCGCAGGGCGTTCGCCTGATCCTGGAGGGCATCGGCGAGGACCCCGATCGCGAGGGTCTGCTCAAGACCCCGGAGCGCGTCGCCCGCATGTACCAGGAGATCTGCGCCGGCCTGGAGCAGAAGCCCGAGCCCCTGTTCGAGACGCTCTTCGACGAGAATCACCGCGAGATGGTGGTCGTGCGCGACATTCCCATGTACTCCCTGTGCGAGCACCATCTGGCGCCCTTCTACGGTGTGGCGCACATCGCCTACATCCCCGGCAAGAGCGGCAAGATCTGCGGCATCAGCAAGCTCGCCCGTCTGGTTGACCTCTATGCCCGCCGTCCGCAGGTGCAGGAACGCCTCACCAGCCAGATCGCCGACACCCTGGTGGAGATGCTCGAGCCCATGGGCTGCATGGTCGTCATCGAGGCCGAGCACATGTGCATGACCATGCGCGGCGTCAAGAAGCCCGGCTCCAAGACCACCACATCCGCTGTGCGCGGCATCTTCGAGAGCAGCCACGCCACTCGCGACGAGGCCGTCAAGCTGTTCTTCCACTAGGCCGCGCGCAAAAGGAGCGCTGACGCCATGATCTGGCAGTGCGGCCCGCATACCCTGGAGATTCCAGCGGATAAGCCCCTCATCATGGGCATCCTCAACGTGACCCCGGACAGTTTCAGCGACGGGGGAGAGCACGACGCTCCTGAAGCGGCGCTCGCGCATGCCAGGCTCATGATCGAGCAGGGTGCGGACATCATCGACGTAGGCGGCGAGTCCACGCGTCCGGGTGCCGCACCCGTGACCGAGCAGGAGGAACTCGCCCGCGTGTTGCCCGTGGTGCGCGCCCTGAGTCCTTCCACATCGCCACTCATCTCCATCGACACACGTCACGCGAGCGTGGCGCGCGCGTGCGTGCAGGCGGGCGCGCACATCATCAACGACGTCAGCGGCTTCCGCGACCCCGCGATGCGCGAGGTCGCGGCCGGCTGTGATGCGGGCCTGGTGGTCATGCATATGCTGGGCGAGCCCGCCACCATGCAGCAGGCACCCTGCTACAGCGAAGCCGGCGTTGTGGCTGACGTGCGTGACTACTTGCTGCAACAGGCCGCGCTGCTGGAAGCTGCGGGCGTGGCGCGCGAACGCATCTGCATCGATCCCGGCCCCGGCTTCGGTAAGACCTACCAGCAGAACCTCGAATTGCTCGAGCACCTCGATGGGCTCGCCGCCACCGGCTATCCGGTCATGCTGGCGGTATCTCGCAAGACATTCCTGGGCACGTACTATGGCCAGCCCGAACCTGCCACACGCATCTGGAGCAGCGTCGCCGCGGCGATGCGTGGTGCTGCGAAGGGCGCCAGCGTGTTGCGCGTGCACGACGTCGCCCAACATGCGCAGGCGCTCGCTTCGCTTCGGCAGCCCGCCGCGACCGCGTACATCGCGCTCGGCTGCAACAGCGTCCCCGACCGCGTGCAGGCGCTGCAGGATGCGGTCGACTGCATCCGTGAGCTCCCGTTCACGCAGGTCACCGCCGTCTCGCAGGTCTACGAGAGCGAGCCGGCGTACTATCTTGACCAAGCGAGCTTTGGTAACGCGGTCATCGCCGTCCGGACCCGGCTGCACCCCCGTGTGCTGCTGCAGGAGCTGCAGGGTTTCGAATACCAGGCCGGCCGCCGCCGCAGCTTCCGCAATGCTCCGCGCCCTCTCGATCTGGACATCCTGGACTACCAGGGCGTCACAAGTAACGACCCGGTATTGACCTTGCCGCACCCCAAGCAGTTGGAGCGCGACTTTGTTATGATGCCCTTCATGGAGATCGCCCCCGGCCACGTGCTGGCGGACGGCACGCCCATCGGCAGGGATGCTGTGAGTGTTGGCCGCATCGTGGGGGTGCTCGGACAGCTCTCGTGACGGAAGGAGCCCCCATGTCACAGCAGGATCAGCAGCAACCATTGGTACCCATGCCTCCGGCGCCGCTCGCGCCTCCTCCGGGTATGCCGCCCGCTCGCAGTCATGCCCCTGCGCCGCAGGTCGATTCCGGCAAGGCCGGTGTGCTCAAGTGGCTGGGCTTATCCTTCATAACCGTAGGCGTGCTCGCCGCCGTCGTCATCTATCTGGTGCTGCGCTATGTGCCCAGCGCGGCCGAGACGGGTCGCTCGCCCCTCATGGCGCTCATTCCGCTGGTCGTGGGCATCATCTTTGGCATCACGCTGCTTGCCGGTTCCCGTCGCACCCGCAATGCGCTCGAGCGCGAGGCGCTCTACCAGCTCATCATCGCCGAGGGCTTCTACACCAACATCGCCGACATCGCCAGCAAGACCAAGGTCTCCGATGCCACCTGCATCAACGAGCTGCGCCACATGATCAACAAGCGCAAGCTCAAGGACTGCGTGCTCGACCTGGACAACTACCGCATCGCCTTCACCGACGGGCGGCCTCCCTACCAGGGCTATCCGCCCAACCGCCAGTACATCGTGAAGCGCAAGCACGCGTGGTTCGGCTCCGCCGACAACGACGAGCTCAGGGCGCTCGCCGCCACCTGCCTCATCTTCGGTGCCATCGGCACGATCGGTGCTATCGTGGTGGGTGTGCTCATGGGCAAGGGCCTCATCGTTGACCCGGTGGCCCGCGGAATCCTGCTGGCCGTCTTCATCGTGGTCGCTGCGCTGGGCATCGCGAGCTGCATCCTGATCATCCGCCGCATGATCCTGCTCAAGGACTGCGTCAACGCCATCATCCCCCACGATCAGATCAGCGCCCAGGAGCTGGCCGACGCCGTCAAGGTGAGCCCCAAGCGCGCTCTCAACCTGGGTCTTGCGCTCATGAACTGCGGCAAGCTGCCGGGCTTCCACTACGTCGAGGGCGGGAACCGTTTCGTGAACGCGCTCAAGCTTGGCTACCCCGGCAAGTAGGGGATAAGCGCGGCCCCATCGCCGTTAGTGCGGCCGTTCTATACCTACCGTGTGGTCATTTTCGTACCACGTGGGGTTGTAGCGTGGTCAGAAATCGAGGATATGGGGTTGCACAACCCCACGAGGCGCAAGAATGACCATCCCACAACCCCACGAGCGTGAATCGTGACCAGCCCCGCTTCGCAGATGTTTTCCATTCGTTGGGTGAATATCCATCCACGAACGTGCACGCATCGTATAGAATGGTCGGTGCAGGGAATGTAATCGTAACCATCACCGGGAGTGCGAAACCCGGTGTAGTTCGTGAGCAAAGGAGTTGTTCATGTTCGGAGAGCATGCTTTGACTGTCGGCCTGATCGTGGGCGCTGCCATCCTCGTCATCGTCGCCGTCTTCGTCGCCAAGGGCTTCATCGACGAGATGAAGAAGAAGTAGTGAGTCCGCACCACTGATGATCAACCAGGTGCCCCTGCAGTCCTCTGCGGGGCGCTTGTGTTTTCTGCGGCCTTGAGTCGCGCGCCGTGGTCGCAGCAGTTCGAAGCCCTTATACTGTTAACGTTCGCTCAAGCCATCCGTCGGCCATTGGAAGGAGACCTCGATGGCAGACAAGAAACCCAAGCGCAGCGGCGCGCACAGCGCTGGCGCACACAGCAAGTCAGCCGGCGGTGCGGCCAGTGGCGGTGCGCACTCCTCCAAGGCACCCAAGCAACTCACCGCTGGCGCCCATTCCGCTGGAACCGCCCTGGTCAAGAAGCCCAAGGCCGCCAAGGAACCCAAGGAGCCCAAGCAGAAGAAGCCGCTTCCCAAAGGGCTTATCACCCGCATCGTCCTGATCATCTGCATCGTCGCCGCCGTGGCGGGCATCGGTGGCTTGGCGTATTACGGCTGGGGCTACATATCCGCACGTCAGACCTACAGCAATATCGAGAAGCAGGCCGACGTGACCATCACCATGGATGTCGCGGAGGGCACCGACGAGATCCCCCACATCACCATCGACTGGGATGCTCTCAGGAAGGTCTCTCCCAACATCGTGGGCTGGATCTACATCCCCGACACCAAGGTGAGTTACCCCATCGTGCAGGCATCCGACAACGACTACTACCTGTATCGTGACGCCAACGGCAAGTCGTCCCGATCGGGCGCCATCTACATGGATTGCGACTCCAAGCGCGACTTCAGCGACCTGCACAGCATCATCTACGGCCACAGCATGCAGGACGGCAGCATGTTCCGCTGCCTGCTCAAATACCCCGAGGGCGATTTCTGGGACCAGCATCCCTACATCTATCTGGTCACGCCCGACAACGTGACGCATCGCCTGCTCATCTTCAGCGCCTACACCGAGCGCAGCTCGGGCGAGATGCGACGCACCTACTTCGACAACGACAACCGCCTGAAGGATTACATCGCCCGTGCGCAGCAGAAGTCCTGCCGCGATATAGGGGTGGATGTGAGCGGCGCCAAGCATCTGTACAGCTTCATCACCTGCGATTATCAGTACACCGCTGCGCGCATGTTGGTGCAGGCGGTCGAGGTTGACGCGCAGGGCAACGTCATCAAGTAGACGGCCCCTTCCCGGGGATAAGCGACGAGACAAGGAGACACACATGGCAGAGCTCACCTACAAGGACGCCGGAGTCGATACCAGCGAGGGCGCCCGAGCGGTGGGTGCGATCCGCGCCGCGGTCAAGTCGACCTATCGACCCGAAGTCGTGGGTGACATCGGTGGTTTCGGAGGCCTGTTCTCCATCGCCGCCGCCAAGGACATGGCGGATCCGCTGCTGGTGTCCGGTACCGACGGCGTGGGCACCAAGCTCGCACTCGCCCAGCGTCTGGACATGCACGACACGGTGGGCATCGACCTGGTGGCCATGTGCGCCAACGACATCCTGGCCTGCGGTGCCGAGCCGCTGTTCTTCCTGGACTACGTCGCCATAGGTAAGCTGCGTGCGGAGCACGTGGCGCGCATCGTGGCCGGTATCGCCGAAGGCTGCCGTCAGGCGGGTTGCTCGCTCATCGGCGGAGAGATGGCGGAGCACCCCGGAGTCATGGACCCGGACGACTACGACCTCTCCGGTTTCTGCGTGGGCGTGGTGGATCGCCCCAAGATGCTCGACCCCGCCAATGTGCGCGAGGGCGATGTGATCCTGGGCTGCGCCTCCACCGGCATCCACAGCAACGGCTTCAGCCTGGTGCGCCGCGCACTAACGGACAAGCTCACGAACGAGCAGCTGCTCGCGCCCTGCGACGACTTGGACGGCCGCAGCTTGGGCGAGGCGCTGCTGGCACCCACCCGCATCTACGTGCGCAGCGTGCTCGATGTGCTCGCGGCCGGGCTTCCTGTGCACTCGCTCGCGCACATCACCGGTGGTGGCATCACCGAGAATCTGGACCGCGCTCTGCCCGCCGGCCTCGATGCGCAGGTGCAACTGGGCAGCTGGCCCGTGCTGCCCATCATCAACAAGGTGATAAGCGCTGCGGCGCTCTCGCAGGAGCAGGCACTCAAGACCTTCAACATGGGCATCGGCCTGTGCGTGATCTGCCCGCCGGATGCCGCAGCCGCCATCGCCGCGAAGCTGGAATCCGCCGGAGAGAAGGTGTACACGGTGGGTCGTATCGTCGCGAGTGACGAAGGCCCAGCCGCGAAGGGTAAAGTGGTGTACGCATGACCATCAAGCTGGGCGTTCTCATCAGCGGCAGTGGGACCAACCTACAGGCCATCATCGACGCCATCGCGGCGGGCACCCTGGACGCCAGCGTGCAGATCGTGATCGCCAGCAAGCCCGAGGCCTATGGGCTGGTGCGGGCACGCGAAGCGCTTATCCCCACGATGAACATGACGCGCGAAGCCTACGCGGAACCGGACCTGGCCGACGCCGTGATCGCCATGGCCATGCGCAACCACGACGTGGACTACGTGGTCATGGCCGGTTACATGCGCAAGGTGGGCGCCAACATCCTGGACGCCTTCCCCACTCGCGTGATCAACATCCATCCCGCGCTGCTGCCCAGTTTCGTGGGCGCGCACGCCATGCAGGACGCGTGGAACCACGGCGTCAAGGTGAGCGGCATCACCGTGCACTTCGCCAACGCCGAATACGACCGTGGGCCCATCATCGCCCAGGAGCCCGTGCGTATCGAGCCGGGCATGTCCTTCGAGGACTTCGAAGCCGCCATGCACAAGGTGGAGCACAAGCTGTATCCCCAGGTGCTGCAGTGGATCGCCGAGGATCGCGTACGCGTGACCGTGAACGACGCGGGGCGCAGCGTGGTACAGGTGCTATCGTAGGTTCAACAGCCTCAAGAAAAGGAGTGGCTCATGGATAATCCCAAGATCAAGCGTGCCATCATCTCCCTCACCGACAAGTCCGGCATCGTGGAGTTCGCCCACGCGCTGGTGGATGAGTTCGACGTGGAGATCGTGAGCACCGGTGGCACCGCTCGCGTGCTGGAGGCGGCGGGCATCCCCGTTCGTCCCATCGACGACCTGACCGGCTTCCCCGAGATGATGGATGGCCGCGTCAAGACCCTGCATCCCAAGGTGCATGGTGGTCTACTGGCCCGCCGCGACGACCCCGCCCACATGGCGCAGGCCGCTGAGCACGGCATCGGCATGATCGACATGATCGTCGTGAACCTGTACGCGTTCGAGGCCACCATCGCCAAGCCCGGCGTGACCTTTGCCGAGGCAATCGAGAACATCGACATCGGTGGCCCCAGCATGCTGCGCAGCGCCGCCAAGAACCACGCGAGCGTGGCCGTGGTCACCAAGCCCTCCACCTACAACGCGATCCTGGACGAGATGCGCGCCAACGACGGTGCTTTGACTGCGGAGACCCGCGCCCGCCTCGCTCTGGACGTGTTCCGCACCACCAGCGCCTACGACAACGCCATCTTCACCTGGATGGACGAGCAGCTGTCCGGCAAGCGTGATTTCGTGGATGATAAGCGCCTCTTCCTGCACAAGGAATCCGAGCTGCGCTATGGCGAGAACCCGCACCAGAAGGCCGCCTTCTACAAGCTGGGCAAGGACGCCGGCGAGGGCGCGGAGTACATGCTGGCCAACGCCACCAAGATCCAGGGCAAGGAGCTGTCCTACAACAACTACCTCGACCTGAACGCCGCTTGGGCCGCCGTGCGTGAGTTCGACGAGCCCGCCTGCGTGATCGTCAAGCACTTGACTCCCTGCGGCATCGCCGTGGATGCGGACATCACCACCGCCTATATGCGTGCATGGGAATGCGACACCGTGAGCGCGTTCGGTGGCGTCATGGCTTTCAACCGCGAGGTTCCCGCCGCGCTCATCGACGCCGTGATCAACAAGAACAAGCAGTTCATCGAGGCCATCATCGCGCCGTCCTTCGAGCCCGGTGCCTTGGAGTTGCTGCAGCTCAAGCCCAACGCCCGCGTGCTGGTGACCGGCGGCCTCAATCCCGCTGGTCAGGGCTTCGAGTTCCACTCCGTCGAGGGCGGCATCCTGTGCCAGCAGCTCGACCGCGTGGCCGAAGACCCCGCCACCTTCACGGTGCCCACCAAGGCCAAGCCCACGCCCGAGCAGATGGATGAACTGCTCTTTGCCTGGAAGGCCTGCAAGGCCGTCAAGTCCAACGCGATCATCATCACCAAGGATCACGCCACCGTGGGTACCGGCGCCGGCCAGCCCAACCGCGTGAACTCCGCACGTATCGCCGCCGAGCAGGCGGGCGAGAAGGCCAAGGGCGCTGTCGCCGCGAGCGACGCGTTCATGCCCTTCCCGGATTCGCTCGAGGTGCTCATCGCCGCCGGCGTGACCGCGGTCATCCAGCCGGGTGGCTCCATCCGCGACGACCAGGCCATCGCCGCCGCCGATGCCGCCGGCATCCCTATGGTGTTCACCGGACACCGCCATTTCAGGCACTAGATGTTGTCGCTGACCCCGCGGAAACCCCGCGGGGTCGCTTTTTGCGCTATCGTACAGACTTCGGGTTCCACGTTCGAACAAGGGAAGGGTCGCTACATGAAGAAACTGGTTTACACGGGCAAGACCAAGAACGTCTTCGCACTCGACAATGGCAATTACCTGCTCGCTTTCAAGGATGACTGCACCGGTGCCGACGGCGTCTTCGACCCCGGCATGAACACCATCGGTCTGACCATCGAGGGCGTTGGCAACATCAACCTGCGTATGACCCAGTACTACTTCGACAAGATCAACGAGGCCGGCATCCCCAATCACTTCGTGGCCGCCAACCTGGATGACACCACCATGGAGGTCAAGCCCGCCAAGACCTTTGGCAAGGGCCTGGAGGTCATCTGCCGCCGCAAGGCCGTCGGTTCCTTCTATCGCCGCTACAGCGACTACATCGAGGAGGCCGCTGACCTGCCCTACTATGTGGAGACCACCTTCAAGGACGACGCCAAGGGCGATCCGCTGGTCACCAAGGACGGCCTGATCGTGCTGGGTATCATGAGCGGCGAGCAGTACGACGCCATCGTCAAGCTCACCCAGAAGATCACCAAGCTCGTGGCTGACGACATGGCCGCCAAGGGTCTGGACCTGTACGACATCAAGTTCGAGTTCGGCTACGACGCCAACGGCGACGTCATGCTCATCGACGAGATCGCTTCCGGTAACATGCGCGTCTACAAGGACGGCGTCTACATCCAGCCGCTCGAGCTCAACGAGCTCTTCTTCGCGTAAGCCGCTCGTACCACCGCCGCAAGCAGGGACGCTCCTTCGTGATGCCTCGAAGGAGCGTCTTTTTTGTGCGAGGGACGCGCTGCTCCCGCTTGCGGTCGTGCGTGCACAGCGCTTATCCCCCTCGCACACACACGATTCGTCTGGACGGGGCTCCTGCGGCATCCAGCGGAACTTTGTGTGTGTTGCGAGCGCAGTGCAGCGCTTATCCCCATGATCCCCGCCGTTCGTAACGGCACGTTGTCGCATGGTGACGGCATGTCACCGGCGCGCCGTCGCCCCCCGCGCGATTCCCTATGATGCTTGGCAGATAGGAGCTGATCATCATGACCGACAACAAGACCATCCACATCCACACCACCTCTGACGACTGGAGCGACGCCCCTGCGCAGCACTCCTCCGTCTTCGAGTATGTGTCCGCCAAGCCCGCTTCCCCCACTCCCGAGCCTTCCGTCGAGACGCGCGTGCGCGGCTTTCTGGGGCGCGCTATCAACATCGTCGCTGGTACGGCGCTCGTCGCCATCGGCATCCCGATGCT
>JAFRFV010000137.1 GCA_017434185.1 Coriobacteriales bacterium | reverse complement strand
GCTTCTGGAACTTGGCGCTACCCTTGCCCAGGATGGCCATCAGGCTCTGCATGAACAGCAGACCGCCAGCCAAACACAGGCACAGGGTGAAGATAACGAGAGGCCATTGAGTTGCCATAGTTAGTTTCTCCTTCCTCTCTTATCCTTGCCACTTCTTACCACGCAGGATGAAACGCATGGCGGGCTTGTTACCAACATCGGGCAGAGTGTACACATCGCTGTCGCTGAAGTCCTCGAGGAACTCACCAACGACCACGCGGGACTTCGAAGCCTCTTCGTAGCTGATGTTCATCGCGTAAGCGCCGTCAGTCTGGGACAGGACGGACATCATGCCGGGACCCTGGAAGCTCTTGAGGCCCTGCTCCAGATCACCGAAGTAACGGGCACGACCGACGCACTGGGCGACGCAGCTGGGCAGAGCGCCCTGGGTGGTCTGCTGCTCGCAAAGGGTGCACTTCTCGACGACCTTCTCCTTCTCGTTCAGGTAGCGGACGCCGTAGGGGCATGCCATGACGCAGAACTGGCAGCCGATGCACTTCTCCTTGTCGATCTGGACCGTACCGTCGGCCTGCTTCTTGGAAGCGCCGGTGGGGCAGACCTTCACGCACTCGGGATTGAGGCAGTGCTGGCACTGGACGGGCAGATAGTAGAGCTCGACATCAGGAGACTGAGCACCGTCATACATGGGGTTGGGGCCGATGCGCAGGATCTTGTTCCAGAAGGAACCGATGGGCACGTTGTTGTTGGCCTTGCAGGCGGCGGAACAGGCGAGGCAACCGACGCAACGATTGAGGTCGGTGAGAATCGAATACTGAGTCATTACTTATACACCTCCCAATGGGACGGATCATTGGCAATGTCCTCGATTTGAGCCTGCCATTCCTTCAAACGCGGGTCGGAAGCGTCGTGGATGATCTCGGTACCATCATCACCACAGGGAACGGGGTTGCCGAAGGGGCTGTTCTCCGGGGTGGCCTTGTAGACCTTGACCAGATAACCGCGGATCTCGGAGGAACCCAGCACCCAGTCCTGAGCGTAACGGTCGACCAGCGTGTTGACGTTGCACAGACGGAAGCCACGGTCTGCCTGGGGCAGCTCGGGGAACCACCAGTGATGATCGGCGTTGGCATTGCCGGGACGCATACCATAGTTGTAGTCCACGATCAGGCGGATCTTGCCATCCTTGGACTCGACCCAGGCCCAGTCGCCCTGCTCGAGACCGTACTTCTTGGCATCCTCGGGATTGAGGTAGATCTTGGGGGACGGAGCAACCTCACGGCACCAAGGCAGCTGACGATGCTCGGAGTGGAAGTAGCTGGAGATACGGGCACCGGTGGTGAGGGTGATCGGGTACTCCTTGGCCAGATCCGGAGTACTGAAGATGGAGACCTCAGGCTCGGTGGCATGAGGCAGAGCGGCCTTGTCGCCAACCAGGACCTCGGCGATGGTGGACCAGTACTCGATCTTCATGGTAGGCAGATAGAAGCCCTGGATACCGTCACGGTTGAGGCCGGACTCATTGGCGCGCTCGTCGCCCATGAGGTAACGACGATAGGTACCCCACCAGGTCGGGCAGAGGACCTTGGCGTCCCACCAACCTTCCTTCTGGAAGCTGTCGTAGTATTCCTTCCAAGTCACGCCGATGTCCTTCAGCGGGACATTGAGATAGATATCGGGATCATCGCACCAGGGATCGGTGAGACCCAGGTCGGGATCGGCCTTGTAGAACGGCACGCCGAAGGCACGGAAGACGCCCAGGACGATCTCGTGATCGTACTTGACATCGCCGATGGGAGGCACGCAGTTGCAGGAAGCACCAACGTTACCGGTGGCGTTCTGGGACTGACGGGTGCAGCCGGGGATCTCCATCCAGTGCTGGGCAGGCAGGACGACGTCCGCGATACCGGCACCAGTGCTCATCCACAGGTCGAGGGTCATCTGGAACTCGAAGTGCTGGGCAGCCTCGTAGCAGAAGGCGGAGTTGGACTGCTGGAGGATACCGGAAGCGAACTCGACGAAGGCCTTCATGGGAATGGGGTCGCCGGTGATGACGGCCTCGTACATGGAGCGGGCATCCTCATAGACGGAGCCGGTCCACTTGAGCAGCGGGAACTCCTCCATACCCGGATAGCCCTCGTACTTCTCCATTTCGGAGCGGGGGTCGGCCGGGAAGCCAGCGGTCTTACCATAGGTGTTCTTGATCATACCACCAGCGTTACCACCAACGGTGTAGAGCTGGGTGATACCACGGTGACCACCGGGGATGTCCCAACCATCGCACATAGTGGACAGGATCATGAGGGAGCGGAAGTTATCCCAGCAGTTACCTTCCTGCTCGGGACCCAGGTTGTAGTCGATGGGGCCGTTGCCAACGCGCGGGTCGATACGGGTCGCCCAGAGCTTGCAGGCAGCCTCGATGTCGGCACCCTTGACGCCGGTGTACTCCTCGGCCTTCTCGAGCGTCCACTCGCTGACGCACTCATCCCAGTACTTCTGGAAGATGGGCTTGGCCTTGACGGTGCGACCGTCCTTCAGCGTGACGTCATACTCGCCCCACAGAGCGGGGTCGATCTCCACGGGGAACGGAGCGGGATCGGGCACCCAACCGCCACGGGCATATTCCCAACCAGTGGTGGGGATATCGTACTCGGTCTGGCCTTCCCACATACCGCAGGTATCGCAGGTCTTGGGATCCTCGTTGGCATCGAAGTACTTGAGAGAGTCGCTGATGCTATCCCAAACCATGAACTTCTTGGGGTCGCCGCCCTCCATGATGTCGCTCTGCTTGAGCAGGCGGGTGGAGACGGGCATCTTCTTGGAACGGTTCAGCTTGACGCCGATCCATCCACTGGGCTCCATATCCTGGACGAAGAGGAAGGGGGCGTTGGTCCAACGCTTGACGAACAGGTCATCGTAGAGCTCCTGCTCCATGACGATACGGGTCCAAGCGAGAGCCATCTCGTTGTCGGAACCGGAACGCAGCGGCAGATGGATGTCTGCTTCCTTACCGTTGTTGGTCTTGCGGGGGTCGACCGACACGAAGTACTTCGCGCGACGCGCGACCTCGTTGACGGTACGGCCGGCGTTATCGTAGTTGGACTGGCACTGGTCGGTACCCCACTGGACATACACCCTCACGTAGTCGGAGAGGGCGGTGAAGTGAGCGGCCATCTTGATGGTGGCACGACCGACGATCTGACGGGGGCCCTTGCAAACCTGCACGCCGCCGATGTAGGGGGAGACACCGCGCTGCGGATCCCATAGACCGCTCAGCTTGGAGCCGAAGTTACCCCACAGACGAGAGGTACCTGACTTACGGGTGAAGGTGGAGGGGCCGTACTTCTCGACCAGCGGATCGAGGCAGTTGTAGACCGTGGAGAAGGCCTCGTCCCAAGTCATCCTGACCCAACCGGGATCGGATGCGCCCTTGGGCTGGGTGCGCTTCATGGGGTAACGCAGACGATCGGGATGATACAGGGCCTGCATGGAAGCCTGGGACTTGATGCAGCTGTTGCCCATGGTGGCAAGGCATGCCTCGTCGCCCTCGACCTTGATGGCCTTGCCATCGATGACGGTGACCCAGACACCGCACTCGCACTTACCGCAACCACGGCAGCAAGTACGGATGCGCTGGACACCACCGGTGGGAGCGAGAGTGGCATTGCTGGCGCTTGCCATGGTGGGGGCGACAGTGGCGCTGCTGAGAGCCATCGCCGCACCCGTGACCGCCGCAACCTTGAGGAAGGATCGGCGTGTCATCGTGAGCTTACTCATATTCTTCTGTGCTCCTTTCCAATCACAGCGAATAATCTCGCGCCGCGCGGGAAACCCCGGACGTTCCGTGCAGCGCTCGGCGCGAAGATATAAGGCACGAGGGGTGGGTTGGCAGATGCCAGCGGGTAGGTTTTTCCCATCCGAACTCGAAAACAGACCTCCCCACCTCAGGCGGTAGAGACCCGGGTGGGGTGGTTCAGCGGGTATGGCGGGCATCCCTACCCGGTGGGTAGGGATGAATTCGCTTTCAGTGCGGATAAACCACCCATCACCGTTATGGAGTTATTTCCCCCCAGCGGCTACAATGCCCATGGGGATAAGAACATGGGGAATCGAAG
>JAFRFV010000136.1 GCA_017434185.1 Coriobacteriales bacterium | reverse complement strand
TGGTGAAGGTGGCGCCCTCGACGGTCACGGTGTAGTTCGGGTTGGCGCTCGCCTCGGCGGTCACGGTGATGGCGTAGCCGCCCACGTCCTGGCCCTCAGCGCGGCCCAGCGAGTAGGCCGGGTCCACACCGTTGCTGGGCACGCCGGTGATGACGGCGGTCAGCTCCGGATCGGTGCTGGCGTCGTTGTCGTAGACGTGGGTCTTGTCCTCGGCCTTGATGGTGATGGCGGACGGGGTGATGGTGAAGGTGCCGGGAACATAGATGACGTTGTAGTTACCAATCTGGGTGGCACCCACTGCGGTGATGGCATACTCACCCACATCCTCGCCGGCAACGCGGCTCACGGTCAGGCTGAGCAGCGCCCTGATTGCATCCTCGGTGTCACCGCTCATCAGGCCACTGAGAGTCGTTGCGAACGAAGCAGGATCATCCGCACCGTAAACCTTGGAGACATTTCCTGCGGTCACGGTCAGAGTGACCCTGGTGATTTCGAGCGAACCGTCAACGATTGTGAGGTCCTCTGCTTTGTTGAATGCGAAATCACCTGCGGTGACCGTAATATCATCACCGGACAACCCCATTTCGTAGGTGCCCACATTGGTGCCCGATGCTTTGTCCGCGTCAGGGGCGATCGTGACGCTCACGCCACTCGGCGCGGTGGTTGTCCATCCTCCGTCGGCAATCTTGTATTCGATAGTGGACCCGATGACGGATTGCTCAGAGCCGGTGTAAGTCTTGGAGTCGGTGCTGCCCGTGACCTTTACCTGCAACTTGGGTGCCCAAACAGCGAACATCGCGTGGTAGGGAGTTTCCTCATCGGCAGCCACTTGGGTGACTTCAGTCCCAGCGCTGGAGTAGCCAGCAGCAATCTTGTAGACACCATCCGTGTACTCGAGATAGAGATCGCTTGCTGTAAGACTTTGAGTCCAGTTGCCGCTCGTGGCCTCCCACGCAGATGCAGCTTCGGGAGTAGAGCCTGTGCTAACGCGAGCCCAGCCGAGGAACTGGTATCCATCCCGCGTCGGGGCAGCGGGAATGTTCACGGCGGCATTGATTTCGATGTTCTCATTCTTCTGGAAAGCATCCTCGCCGACGTTCTTATACCAGTAGATATGGGTGGGGGTGGGTTCCTCGGAGTCGATGTACTCCGCACGCAACTGCACGGTATAGGTGTTGGTCACAGCCGGATTCGTGGGATTCGTGATGGGTTCGATTCTGGCGTAATCCGACTCGATCTCGAACGTGCTACCTGGGAAAATCTTGGAGCCCGGAACATCGACGTACTGGTTCCCATCCCAACGCTGCATGACCCAGTAACCGAACTTCTTGTTTGAGTCGAACGGCGTGGAAGCAGCGCCGGCGGTTGCATGAGCACCATCGACGTAGATGTTCCTGTCGGTCGGAGGATTGCTACCGTCCGTACCGGCGTTGTAGATGACGTTGACGCCTTCAGCGCCGTCCAGGGTTGAACGCCATTTGGCGTAGATGTCGAACTTCTTGGTGATCCAGAAACGATTGCCACCGTTGTATCCCGTGGCATCGGAGTTGAACTTTGGATCGATCAGATTTCCGTTGTTGTCGAAGGTGTCCGTCATGTCGACGGTCTTATCGTATGCCGCAGTGACGGTATTCTCATTCAGAACGAAGGCATCAGCGTTGAACACGTGGTCGGGCGAACAGGCGGGATCGGTATACCAACCAACGAACTCGAAGCCTTCGAGCTGGGGATTCTCAGGAGCGCTCACCTTTCCACCATAGGTGATACGGAAGCTCAACTCTTGAATATCGGTACCCCAATCGATATTGGCGGTCGCTCCCTCGGGATAATTCACGTGCAGGAACGTACGGTACTGGATCTGGCGCCACTTAGCGAAGACGGTCACACCGCCTTCGGGCATCGTGCTGAAGGTGTAGGGCTGAGTGCATGCATCATCAACAAACCAGCCTTCGAAGACATAGCCCGCCGGTGCAGTGCTGGGCGCAGTGTTGTATGAGGTGATATCGACTCCGTAGGAGATGCCTGTCTGGGTTGCGATCTGACCCATGCCGGTTTCGCTGGTCAACCTGTTGTTGTTACCATCGTAATATGCACCATCCATGAAGTTGATGGTGTAAGAATTGCGGGTGTAATAACAATATACGTTGGCAGCATTGCTGTTGTTCCAAACTGTGTTCTGCTTGGTTCCATTGCTATTGTATGCCTCAGGGGGATACGTTGACCCGCCCTTGGAAAAACCGACCAAGTCGATGTAGTCTTCAGCCTCAGTAAAGAAGCCGTAGTTTGCATCAATGGACTTGTACAACACGAAGCTCTGACCGTTATAGGTTCTGTCTGCTGTTTGCCCCGGAAGCGCCTCAACAAGATAGTGGATGTGCTTTGTCGTATTGGTGGAGGTGTTCAGACGGAAGGTCACATTGCCGTTGGGCATCACGTCGATGTATACCATTACTTGACTGAACAGCGAACTGTTCTGGGGCGCCCATCGCTCGCCGTTGTCATATGTCGCACCATTCGTGCCCACGATGGGGAAGTTGTCTCCAATGGGTTGTTGATACAGTGCGGTGATTGTCTTTACCGTCGTCCATCCGCTTCCCTGGGTATATCGAGTGCCGTAATAACGCTGCCCGTTGTACCAGTAATTGTTATTACCATAGCGTGTCAGCTGAACGTACTGACCATCGATCAAAGCATATTGTGTGCCAGATCCCGATGTCGTCACAGTGTACGGATGATCTTGGAACGTCAGCGTATACTGATTGCGATTGTAGTAGATATTGAGAACGGCATTGCCTTCCGTATTGATGGTGACGTTCTGGTCGAATTGATCCAGATGGAAGCCGGCGTACTGCTTGTTCACGTTGTTGACACGAGCGTATGCGCCGTCTCCGGTGCCTCCTTGACGAGAAACGGTGTTGATGGTGGCACCAACGTTTCCACTCAGCGTGATGGATTCCTCAAAGTCATATCCATCACCATCAAGATTCTGCTTCCAGATGAGGATCGTGTATTCCGCAGTTGTTTTGGGAATCCAACGCGCGAACACCTCGGTGCGGTCACTGATGGTCTGATTGAAGTCATACTGAGTTCCGCCAGAAGTCTGGTCGGCGACGCTCTTATCCGCAAACCAGCCACCGAAAGTGTAGCCGTTGCGAATCATGTCACTGTCATTCGGCCTGACAGGCTTATCCGCAGTCGTCAGGAACTGAGGAGCGTTGTAGGTCGCACCCTTGCCGTTCTCGTTGAAGACGAACCAATGACCAGCGGGGGCGTTCACGCCGAACTTGACATTGCCGGTGAGGGCGATGGTGGTGCCATTCTGATACGGCTCGTCGGCGACAGAGTAGCCAACGATGTTGGAGCTACCCTCATTGACGCGCCATCCTTCGAAGTGATGCTCGTCGTCTTGGACGGTGTAGCCCATATTGACGGTGTAATCGTGGGAAGCCGCGGTGTCATCCGCGCGGTAGGCCACCTCGATCTCACCCAGCGAGACATTGTTCTCATCGAGATAGGTCACACGATAGGCCTTGAAGAGCATCGCGTAGTAGACGACTTCCTGGCCATCGGTGATGCCGTTGAAGGCGGAATCATCCTCGTAGATCTCACGGATGTTCTGGATCGTGAGGGCTGGGGTTGTGGAGGGAGTGTAGTTGGCCTCCGTGGTCCACCCGCGGAAATAGATGTCATCCGGAATGGTGCCCGCACCGGGGTCATAGAGGACCTGCTCCATGTCGTCGCCCTTCTTGACGTACATGGCGTCGATTACCTCATTGTTGAGGCCGATGAACTTCACCAGCAGACGCGCATCATCGCCAGTAGTGACAATGGCGTAGATGGAGAACTCATCGCTTTCGAAGTTCATGCGCTTCGCAGAGATGTTGGCGGAAGCATCGACCACGGTGGCTTTGTTCTCATCGTCAACATGGACGACCTTGGCATCGCTGCGGGGGGTGACAGCATCGGTCTGGAGGAAGACCTTGATGGGCAGGGCAGGTTCGATTTCCTGCTCCACGCCATCGATGGCGCAGAGGAATGTGATGTCGATGGCGAGGATATTCTCCTGCTCGACCTTGCCGGAAACCGCCTCATTGACGGCGTCGTAGATCTGGGATGCCGCGACGGGCTTCACGACCATACGGGTGCCAGCGGGGAAGGCGCCCACGGGGGCATCGACGCCAACGTAGATGTTGTTGCTCCAAGCGCGGAAGGTCGCAGCGGGCATGGTTTCAGCGAGATCGGGGGTGGGCTCGCTGGATACACTGGGTTCGGCTTCATCAGGAGCGATGGCGTTGGGGTCGACGTCATCGCCGGGTTCGGTGACATTGCCGGTTTCGGTGGCATTGGGTTCGTCGCCTGCGGGCTCGGTGCCATCACCGGGCTCGAGGCCCTCGCCAGGCTCTGTGCCGTTGCCGGGCTCGACCGAAGGCTCGTCGCCGGGCTCGGTGCCATTGCCCTCGCCATCATCGGCGGAGACAGGAGCAGCGGGGTCAAGGCCATCGCCGGGCTCGGGGCTGGTGGCATCGCCCGCGACATCATCCGCAGGCGCCGCAGCAGGCGCAGTGAGCACAGCTACGTTCTCATTCGCTGCTGTCGAGTTCTCGAGCACCAACTGAACGGTCCCATTGACGACCGTGTCGTTGCCTGGCTCAACCTCGCCGACGGAAGCATCGTTGAGGCCGCCATCGACCACAGCCATGAATGCCGCGGGGCTCCAACTCATGAACGTCATCACGATGGTCAAGATCACCGAGATGACCTTGCTCGCGAGCGTGCGATTACCACTCGCCAGCCTCCCCACCAGCTTGTCCAGCGCCATTTGATCACCAGTCCTTCCACTGCCCTTGCGGGCTTCGAGCCATGCGTTCCCCCGAACGCCTTCTCGCTGTGCTCGAATCGTGTTTACAAAATGTCTACACCAACTCAGAAATAATGAGCACAAGTATATGAATTATCCCAAAACAGCGCCCATGCCGCAAGGTTCAGAGCCAATTCGCCCAGTTTGCTGTCGCTTGTTCTTATGCGGTTAAAGATGATACGTGCGTTATCCCCGTTCGACCCACATAGCGGGCCGCGCGCCGGTGCTATCCTGGTGCACATTCAGGCCGAACTCGGATAGATTGCCAACGTAATCGACGCAAGCGGCCATGTCCTCGCGGTATCCCGGAGAGCGCAGCCACCAGTCCGAGCCGCCGCCGTGGCTCCAGATGAAGATGCCGTTCCTCCATGCCATGGTGGTCGCTTCCGCGCGGCGATCCTCCCTACTGTCCTCGAAGTAACGCCTCACCTCATCGATCGAAAGGCAGAACAGCCGATCCCGCGTGCTCTCGCCTCCGGGCGTCCCATACTCGGGGTTGTCCGCATTCTCGACATCCGTCAGCAGGATGCGGCGCTTATCCGCATCATCGAAGGCCGCGGAGTAGAACTCGTCGTTGAGCCAGCGACGCAGGCCGCAGTCCGCCCAGGTGACATAGCGCCTCCACGGCTCCTGGTAGCAGACGCGGTCGACCACCTTGTTCGTGATCACGAGCGCGCGGTCGCCCTCCGGCGAAATCTCCAGCACACGCCACCCAAGGGGCTCGCCATCCCAACTGCCCAGAGTGAGTATGTCTCCAACTGCGAGAGCCATGCTCCAGCTCCTCCCCTACAGCTCGATCCACATTGCGGGACGCACACCAACGTGGGCGGTATCCACTTCGAAGCCCTCTTTGGCGGATCCTTTCCCAAGGGTG
Organism: Coriobacteriales bacterium; assembly: GCA_017434185.1. GTDB lineage: Bacteria > Actinomycetota > Coriobacteriia > Coriobacteriales > RUG844 > RGIG2431. The sequence goes on along the minus strand of JAFRFV010000136.1, from coordinate 6,533 downwards.
CCCTTGCAACCCACCGCGGTGGCGCGGCGCTGATCCGCACCCGGCGTGCGCAACCACCAGTGGCAAGCGCTGTCGTTGCTCTGCTTGATCACCCCATTCTCGAAGGCCTTCTTAGTGGGCTGCGTGACCCGGTCGATCGGACTCTTGAAGTAGCGCTTCGCCTCGTCAAAGGAAAGGCAGAAGATGTGATCCTGCGTCGAGGCACCGCCGCGCGTATGGTACGCGGGTTTGTTGGGCGTGATGATCCCGCTGGTCACGATGCGCGCTCTCTCCGCTTTGTTGAACGCTTTCCGGTAGAAGTAACCGTTGAGCCATGTACGCAGACTGCACGTCGCCCAGGTGGTCTGCACCAGCGTCGTGTTGTACTGGACGCAATCGATCACCTTGTCCGTGATCACGAGCGCACGCGCTGGCTCCACTTCGGACGCGGAGTCGATCGCAAGCACGCGCCAAACGACCTGCTCATCGCCCCAGCGGCCCATGGTGAACCTATCCCCCACCTCGAGATACGGAGCCGCGGAAGCCACAGAGGGCAGCGTCTGCTTGGCAGCGACGAAGCGCAGGGCGGCCGCGGATATCCACACCGGTATCTCGCAGCCGCATGCAGGACATACCTCGAGCAGCGAGGGCATCCTCCTCCCGCAATCCGGGCATGTGATAAGCGCCATCGTCCCCTCCAACCACGCGTGCGACACGCGTGTCCTCCGCGCGCCGCTTCCATTATAGGGGACGCGGCCAGCACTCGCGAGCCGCTCCGTGGAGCATCTGTGTCGCGTATGTGAGCGCTTATCACAAAGACGATGCCTTTGGAGACACGCTGGCAACGGATGGGCGACGGCGTGCGGAGTCCATGTTGGTATACTCTTCAATTGGCGTTGCGTGGGATAAGCGCGGCCCAACATACGAAGGGAGCATGGGATGGGGCACGAAGGGAAGCGTTGGGGCATCATCGCCGCGTGCGGCGCGATCGCGGTGCTGTGCGTGGCGCTCATGTGCGGATGCAACAGCTACGAACCCAAGACCACAAGTGACGAAGCCACGGCCTTTTACCAGGGCAAATACGGCATCGACGCCACGGTGACCGAAGAGCACGGCCTGTGCAACTACGACCTCTTCACCACCGACTGGGGCGGCACGGAGTACATCATGAGTGACGGCTGCAGCGTGGTCTACATCGACTCCGAAGGCGAGTTCTCCGACAACCGCCAATCCCAGCAGATCGCAGCCGCGGCGTTCGAGTTCGCCAGCACACGGATCGAGTCCATTCCCGGCGCGATCACGTCCTTCGAAGTGCGGCAGGTGGGCGAGCTGCCGTCCTTCGCGAACTACGACGGCAAGGGCGCCTGCTGGCACAACCGCTACGACGGCGACATCGAAGCCTTCCTGCGTGCGGAGCATCCCTATCTGAGCTTTGGCTACAACGGTTCCGGCCAGGATTACGCCGAGGGGCGTTTCTCCTATGACGTCGCCTTCGATGCGAGCGGAATCGGCAGCCTCGAACAGGTCGAACGGGATTGGCTGGCGTTGGACGCCTACTTCGACATCAACCACTCCGACCTCGCGATCGTGCAGCCTCAGGCGATTCCACAGCTTGCGAGCGGCGAGCTTGGCTTGTTCGACGATGGCTTCGTATGCCTCATCGAGTTCAGGAGGGATGACGCTGGCAGGATCACGGCGACCCGCTTCAAGCCAGCGCTCGTGACGCTGTTCCCCGGCGCCACCGTGAGCAGCCAGACCGCGGGCGTGACGCTTCAGGAGGGCGACATCCGCTTCGAGCCGCTGGGTAACGGCTTCTATCGCTGCCATATAAGCGGCCAGGCGGCAGGGCGCAAGAACATGATCTACTACATCTTCGATGACAGTCCTGCGGGTCTCACACAGATCACCGGTATCGACCGGTTCTCGAACATCGTCGACGCCGGCGAGCACCGCTCCAACTGCTATCTCGTGGACGGCGGGACCTATTACCTGGGGGATGCCAGCGACGTGCATCCGTACGTGCAGGTCGAGAGCATGACGGAAGACCGCATCGTCATCAGCTACCACACCATCTTCAAGGACAGGATCAAGAGGGTGGACTTCAAGACGGTCGGGCTCGTGCTGCGCGACGAACAGGGTGGCTCGACGACGCACGCGTTCGATTCGCGCATCATCGAGGAAACCAGCGATGGCTGGCGCTGCGAGATCGAGATCCCCGAGAACGCGAAGAGGGAGAACGAGCTCTACTTCCAGTTCAGCTACAACGGGAACGACAACGTGGACGTGCAGATCATCAAGAAGCTCACGCTGCCGTAGCTTGTTTCAGTCGCGCAGCTTCAGTTTCGCGCGGTCGTAGGTGAGCAGGCCGTTCACTTCCTCTTCCACGTCAGAGAGCTGCGTGTAGACGTAGGCGGCGAGGCCACTGACTTCGAGTGCCTGGGCCTGCTCGAGCCGTTCGCGCACCGCGGCGGTCCATGCGTTGGCGTCCGCATAGCCGTCGTAGCCGTAGGCGCTGCTGCAAACCTGGTGCTCCGGCTCCGCATAGGTGAGCCCGCCGAACTCGCTGATGGCGAAGGCGCGGCGACCGTTCCTGCCGCCATCGTTCGGGTCGCGCCAGACCTCCAGCGGCCTGAAGTAGTTGTGCACGCTGAAGAAATCGCCGCAGCCCTGGTCGTACCAGCCGCTGGTCGCGTCGATGGGCCGCGTGGGGTCGAGTTCACGCACCATCGCGCAGGCCTTGCGCGCATCGAACTGTCCCAGCCCTCGTTGAACAGCGTCCACAGAGCGATGCTGGGGTGATTGCCCAGATAGAGCACGGTGTCGCGACAGCTGCGCGTCCACTCGTCGCGGTAACGCGCATCGGCCGCGCCCAGCGCCTTAAGATGCTTCGCGATGTCGTCGCGATAACAGTACACGGACGAGAGCGACAGCGTGGGCATCACGCTCACACGCAGCGCGGAATAGGCGTCGCCGCCCGCCTGCATGTCCTGCCACACCAGCATGCCCAAGCGATCGCAGTGCCAGTACCAGCGGTCGAGTTCGATCTTCATGTGCTTGCGCAGGGCATTGAAACCCAGTTCGCGCATACTCTCGATATCGTGGATAAGCGCTGCATCGCAGGGCGGCGTGAGCAGGCCGTCGGGCCAACGCCCCTGATCGAGCACCGCTTTGAGCAGCAGGGGCTCGCCGTTCAGATGCACGCGGGGTATGCCCGCGGCGTCGGGCTTCACCTGCATGCTACGGAAGGCGCAGTAGCTGCCCACGACGTCATCGCCATAGGATAAGCGCAGCGTGTAGAGTGTGGGATCAGCGGGGGTCCACGGACGAGCGCCGGGCACGCGGATCTGCAGCGTTGCAACCGCGGCTGGCGACTGCGCATCCAGCACCGGGACGGGAGTGACCTCGTCCAGCGGCATCATGGGGGCGGTACCCTCCCCCACCACCGCGCCATCGGGCGCCATGACCTGGACACGTAGCTCGCCGCCCGCGGTGGCGCTGTACGCGCGCACACTCAGCAGACCGAGCGAATCGGCGCTGATGCGGGCCCCGAGCAGCCTGACCTGGGGCACCACTTCCAGCCAGACGCTCTGCCAGATGCCACTCTGGGCGCTGTACCAGATGTTGCCACGGCGCAGTTTCTGCTTGCCGCGCAGATGGCAGGCGGCATCCGTGGGATCGAAGACGCACAGCAGGAGCTCGACGCTCGAGGAGGCCATATCTCCTTCGGGGGAGTGCCCCCGTTCGCTTTCTCGCATGACAGCATCGGTGATGTCGAAGCAGAAGGGCAGGTCGCCGCCCTCGTGGCTGCCCACCAGCTGGCCACCCACCCAGCAGACGCAGGCCCAGTCGACCGCATCGAAGTGCAGGAGGACGCGCTTATCCCGTACACCAACCACCGGCAGGTCGCGGCGATACCACAGCAGTTCGTCGGGTTGCAGCTCGTGTCCCACGCCGGAGAGCGGCGCCTCGGGCGAGAAGGGCACCAGGATGCGCTCCCACGCAACACCCGCCGGCAGCGATGCACACTCCAGGTCGTCTGCATCGCAGACCGACGGCGCCACGGTCACGCCGCAGTCCGCCGCGGGAAGGATTGCATAGTCCCAATAGCCGTTCAGGCAGGTCACAGCTTCGCGCTGCCATTGCGGATGCGGGTGTTCGTTCCACGGGGCATCGCCCGCCGCGGCACGCTGTGTGACCGCATCGGTCCAGGGAGTGGGAAGCGGCTGGAGTGGTTCCGGGTCGCGGTTCGCAGGGATGGCGGCGAGAACGCGCTTGAGGTCCAGCATGGGGTGCTCCCTTCTGTTATCGGGCACCTTCGCTGCGCTTATCCCCTTAGTGGTGGCGCCAGATATCGATGACCACCCACACGCTCAGCACGAAGGCACCAAGGAAACCGAAGAACGATACGAAGGGTACACCGAATATGTCGAAATCGCCACCATAGGGTGCGATGATACTGCTGCCGATGAACAGGCCGGCGATGATGACCGCCATCGCAAGGCGGTTCATGATGCGCGACGCGCCAAGGAGCGGGGCTTCGGCACCCAGCATCTCCATGTTCACCTTCAGCTGGCCACGCGTGAGCATGCGCAGCGCCTCGCCGGAGTAGCTCGCCGCCTGCATGGCGCCATCGCTTGCCTTGCGCAGGTCGGCAACGGCGTCCATCACGAAGTCCCTGGTGATCTCGAAGGGGTCGCTCGTGCGCTTGATATGGTCGCTGATGATCTTGGCGATGTTGCTGTTCTCGATGAAGCCCGCCACCGTGCCCTCGATGGTCACGATACCACGGGAGATGTTGGTGATGCTGGTGGGCAGCGTCACCTGGCACATGCGGGTGATGTTCATGACGTCCGCCAGCAGCTGGCCCATATCCAGATCCGCCACGTCACAGGACGCATAGCTGGCAAGCAGCAGGTCAAGGTCCGCCAGCATGCGCGAGTGGTCGATCACCGCGTTGTCCTTCTGCACGGCGAACGAAAGCAACGCATCCTTCAAGCGTCCGGGATCCTGCGCGCCCACCGCGGCTACGATGGTGCCGAAACCCGCACGCTCCGCGGGCGTCAAACGCCCCATGACGCCCAGGTCGATGTAGGTGATCTTGTTGTTGCGCACGATGATGTTGCCCGGGTGCGGGTCCGCGTGGAAGAAGCCGTGGTCCAGGATCTGGGTGGCGTAGTTGTCCAGCATCTTGGTGCCGATCTCCTCCAGATCGTAGCCCGCGGCCACCAGCTGGGCGCGGTCGTAGATGGGGATGCCGTCGACGTATTCCATCACCAGGCAGTATTCACTGCACAGCTCCGGGTACACCTTGGGACAGTCGATGAACGCGACATCCTTGTTGTACTCGCGGAACAGCCGCAGGTTCTCCGCCTCGACCTCGAAGTCGGTCTCCTCCAGGAAGGTGCGCCACATCTCTTCGACCACGTCGCTGAAGTCGAGCATCTGCATGTCCTTGGGCAGCGCACGCGTCGCGCGCTTGGCCATGATGCGCATGATGTCGATGTCCTGGGCCATGGTGGCCTTGACACCGGGACGCTGTACCTTGATGGCCACAACGTCGCCGTTCGCGAGCACCGCCTTGTGCACCTGCGCGAGGGACGCGCTGCCCAGCGGCTCCGGGTCTATCGAGACGAAGGTCTCGTCCAGCTTGTCGCCGTAGATGGCCTCGAGCGCCTCCCGTACGAGCTCGAACGACAGCGGATTGCTGTCCGTCTGGAGCTTCTTGAGCTCGTCGCAGTAGGCCTTGGGCAGGATCTCGGACCTTGTGCTGAGCGTCTGCCCGATCTTGACGAAGCTGGGTCCCAGCTCCTCGAGCATCTGGCGGAACTCCACAGGCGTGAAGCCGCGCAGCACATGATGCCGCGCCAGGATCGACTCGATCTCGCGCAGGCGGCGATTGCGCGACTTGCGCGTGAGGTCGAACCTGTCCTCATGCTCCAGTTCGCCGCTCTGCCCGAAGAAATGGTTTATGAGCGTGTTGTTGGCCATGGGAAGGGATACTCCCCTTCGAGCTAGGCTTCAGCGGGTTCCGCAGTCTCCGCACCGGCCTCTTCAGCCTGCTCGACGACGGCCTTGACAGCTTCCGCGCTCGCCTGGGCGACACCCTCGACGGCCGCAGCGGCATCCTTGGCGGCTTCGGCAGCTGCATCGAGCACCTCAGCGGGCGTGGGGGCCTTCGTGCCCTCGGCCTCTTTGGCGTTCAGTTCCTTGGCGATGCGGACGGCGGCTGCGGCGAACTCGTCGCGCTCCTTGGGGGTCATGAAGCGCATGCGGGCCTCGAGTGCGTTCTCGCGCGCAGGCAGCGTGGCCTCATCGACCTTGCGGCTGAGCTCGCTGTTGATCTCACGCCCCTGATCCATGGTCATCTCGCCCTTGGTCACCAGCTGATCGATGAGCTCCTTGCCCTTCTCGCCGGTCATGGCCATGGCACCGATACCCGCCAGGAAGATGTTCTTGAAACCCTCACCGATGTTGCTCATGTCATGCTCCTTCTCTGTATGCCTGCGGGCTCCGGCCCGCGTGCGATGCGCTTCCACACGCGCTTATCTTACTAT
>JAFRFV010000135.1 GCA_017434185.1 Coriobacteriales bacterium | reverse complement strand
CTTCGTCGCGGGCGAGTTCACGCAGGATACTGCGCGGCGTCTCCACGTGGGATGCGGCATCGATCTTGCGCCTCCAATCCCAGTCGCTCGTGCGCGGCTCGAGCTGCGGGAAGCCAGAGCCTGCGGTCGCACCCGTCGTGCCACGCTCATTACCACGTACGAATGCGCCCTCGCCCACGCCGCCAAGATACTCGATGTCGCCCATGCGCGCTCCGTCCCATCCTGCTGTACCTGTGATTCTAGCACCGCTGCCCCGCGCTCGCAGTGGACGTTTCGTGGCGTTGGCCTTGCTGGTGTATCATGCCTTCCGTGGGCAAACGCAGCGAACAGCGCAGGAGGCATGCATGATCGAGGTCCGGGTATACGAGGGGCTTATCCGCAACCATAGGGAACTCGCCCGGGAACTGGGTGTCGATGTGGCAGGGCTCTCCCGCCGCGAGCGCGAGGAAGTGCTCGTGATCGCCGCCTACGAGCGCTGGGGCACGCAGATGGGTACCCATGTGAACGGCCAGTTCGCGATCGCGCTCTACGATGACGTGGAACAGCGGCTGTTCGCTACGCGTGACATCCTGGGCGCGGAGCTGCTCTACTACTTCCAAGCACCGGATGCGCTGTTGGTGGCCACGCAGATCAAGGATCTCATGGGGCAGCCCGGTTTCGTGAAGGAGCTCGATCAGGAGCTCGTTCAATTCTTCTTGGGTTTCACCTACGTGCCGGGCGAGGAGACGCTGTTCAAGGGTGTCTACAAGCTCGAGCCGGGCGGATTCCTCACGTATGACGCTACGGCAGGCCTGCAGCTGGGACGCTTCTGGGAACTCACGTTCGAGCCCGATGAGAGCAAGTCGCTCGACGACTGGGCGGACGCGATCGAGGGAGCGATGGAGGCGAGCCTGGGCGACATCTGCGACCCGGGCGACGCGACCGACAGCTTCCTTTCCAGCGGCGTGGATTCCAGCTGGATCCTGGCCAAGAGCCAGGCGCGCACGGGCTACTGCGTCTCGTACGAGAATCAGAAGGTGAGTGAGGATAAGGACGCCGCTGCGACCGCCGCGAGTCTGGGTCGTGACTTCGAGGGCATCACCGTGAGCCCGCAGGAGTTCTTCGACACGGTGGACGAGTTCCTGCTCGCCTACGAGCAGCCTTCCAGCGACGTTGCGGGCCTGTCGCTCTATTGCGCATGCAAGCAGCTTGCCGCGCGCGATAGTGGCCGCATCGTGTTCAGCGGTGAGGGTGCGGACGAGTTCTTCGCGGGGTATGGCGTCTACACGCGTGCGCGCCGCCTGCAGCTGCAGCCGGACCCCGTCTACATGGGTTCGACCTATATCATGAATCCCCGTGAGCAGCGCCGCTATCTCAAGCGTTTCTTCCCCAATCGCAACGCCCGCGCCTTCATGAAGGAGCGCGGCGCCGGCGGTCGCGCCTACGACACGCTCAACTGGATGCTCTACACGGAGATGCGCAGCTACTTCGAGGGCAGCATCCTGTTCAATTCCGTGCGCATCGCGCGTGGTACGGGGCTGGACATCCGTATGCCCTACTGCGATCTGCGTATGTTCGAGATCGCGCGCCATATGCCCTCACGCTTCAAGGCGGCCGACGGCAAGAACAATATCGCGTTGCGTGCCGCCGCGTCACGCGTGTTGCCGCAGGAAGTGGCGTATCGCAGGAAGCTGGGCTTCCGGTGCCGGTGCGTGCATGGCTGAGCGACGACGCGGTGAATGCGGATATCAAGCGCGCGTTCGCGAGCGAGGCTGCGGCGAAGTTCTTCGACGTGGATGAGATCGGCGCGCTGCTGGATGCCTTCCTGGGTGTCAAGCCCCGCGTGAGCCATCCCATCTGGTTCCCGCGGCACCAAGCGCTGCTGTGGCGCCACGTCTGGACCATCTACATCTTCATCCGCTGGTACGAGCTCTTCTTCGGCGCGTAGTTCACAACGGGGACAGTCCCCGTTCGTCACTTTTTCACAAAAGGGACGGATGTTCAGTTCGAACATCCGTCCCTTGTCTGCGGTGCTTCGTCT
>JAFRFV010000134.1 GCA_017434185.1 Coriobacteriales bacterium | reverse complement strand
TTCGGCTTTCAAAGTGCAGATCCAATAAAACCAAAATCAGTCGAAATTCTTCTAATCCGGGCTTGACTTCATATAGCTGGTCTCCTCTCCTTCTTGTTGAATCGCTCTCATTTCAGTGCATGCACGGTTCGTTGGAGGCGCGTCCGCCTCCCAAGGTAAGCTGAGGATAGGGCATCAGCAGCGCATACCATATTCCTTATAAGGGGGTAAAAATGGGTCTGTGATTACTACGTCGAGAATGATTGTTGGGAAGCCCCGCAATAGTACATTCGCAACTGAGAATAGTCGTTGCAGGCGTCCGGGCAGAGCCAAAAAGGGCTCTCCGTTGAATTCGAATACCAAATAGCCTATTGTCTGTGTCCGTTTCGGACAAGCACTTACTATGAATCATAGTAAGAGGGATTCGTGTCCATGCTTTAGAATGGGGCCATCACAATAGATATCATGATTCGAAGGGGGCGGCTATGAATCCGTTGGATCCCTCGGAACGGGAGAGCCTTGGCAAGTCACTCCCGTTCTTCCTGTCCTGCACCCTCCTTCTAACATGGACATATCTCACCTTCACCGCCAAGAGCCTATACACCTTCGGCGCTGGTGATACAAGCACACTCGCGGTCTACTTGGTTTCGACCTTCTTCCATGGCGGGACCCTACTTTCTTTCGCTTACTTCCATAACAAAGGCGGAGAGGTTTTCCTGTTCAACATCACCACTTGTGTGGTGGCGGTCTTCCTCTGTTCGATCGGCGTCATCCTGCAATCCTTCGCCTCTTCCGAGCTCTTCGCCCATCTTCCCGCGGCGGCAATCGGCGCCGCACTCACCGGTGTGGGTTCCGCGCCCGTCCTCCTCATGATCTCCTGTCTCTTCGTGAAGAGAGGCGAGGAGACGTTCATAGTCCTTCTCCTCGCATTCCTGAGTTCGAACGTCTTGGTCGCCCTCATCATCCTCTTGCCACCCATGGCTATTCTGGCAATCGTGATCCTCCTGCAGCCTGCCATCATCATCCTGGTCCAACAGGAGATGAAACGGGCATCTGCGGAAGAGCCGCCAAGGAAACAAATCAAGGAGAATCTTGGCAACTACAAGGGATTGCTCTTCAAACTCTTCATGATGGTCTTTGTCTTCAATGCGGGGAACGGCCTGACGAAGAGCATGTCGGTTGGTTATTCGACACCTCTCCTTAGCGCCTCCGCTCTGATCTTCACCACATTACTGGCTGGCGTGATATTCCTTTGCGCCTATTCGAATTATCGGCGCTTCAACACCATCGCCTTGTACCGCACCACAATGCTGTTGTTCGTGTTCATCGGCTTGGGAACCCTGCTCGTACCCAACCCCGAAGGTATTGCCCGAAGCATGATCGGCGCCGGTACCACCATCTTCAGAGCGCTTTTCTATGTGATCGAATACCAGATATGCATGCAAACTCGATTGAGTCCCTTGCTGGTATTCGGTATTGGCGAATCCGTCAAGAAGATTCCCGTGATCTGCGTCTCCATCATCACAGCGATGAATCCCTCGTTGTTGAAAGCCAACATGGTGGCCTACTTCATCGTTGCTGCCATCTGCTACATCACGGTTTATGCCCTTGTTTTCACTGAGAAGGACCTGGCAACCCTCACGACCAGCAACGAGTTCCTTTCCGCCAAAGAACAGCTCGAACTCAAATGCCGAATCATCGCCGAGGAATGCGGCCTGTCGGACCGAGAGCTCGCTGTGCTCACCTTGCTGGGACAAGGTCGCAATACAGCGCGAATCGCCGAGGAGCTATTCTTGGCGCCCGGAACAGTTAACGTCTACATGCGCAAGCTCTACCAGAAGATGGGAATACACTCCAAACAGGAGGCCTTGGATAGGATCGAGAGCACACGGATCTAAGCGGAGAAGAGTTCTTCTCCGTCGCTCCTATACCCTGCGCGCCTTCTTGCGCTCGACCGCGCTCAGGATGCGCTTGCGCAAGCGGATGTTCTTGGGCGTGATCTCCACGAGCTCGTCGTCCTCGATGTACTCGAGCGCCTCCTCGAGCGTGAACGTGACCGGCGGCGTGAGCAGGATCGCCTTGTCGGAGCCCGCGGCGCGCGTGTTGGTGAGCTGCTTGGCGCGAGCCACGTTCACCACCATGTCGCCTTCGCGTGAACTCTGTCCCACGATCATGCCCTCGTAGCAGTCCTCACCCGGGCCGATGAACAGCGTGCCGCGGGTCTGCAACGTGTCGAGCGCATAGGCGACGCTCTTCTCGTTGGTCATGGCGATCATGCTGCCCACTTGGCGACCCAGCAGTTCGCCACGGGCGGTGCCGTACTCGTAGAAATGATGGAAGAAGATGCCCTCGCCGCGCGTCGCGTTGAGGATGCGAGTGCGAAGGCCCATCGTGCCGCGCGTGGGGATCATGAACGTGAGATGCGTTTGATCCTCGCGCTGCGTCATGTCCTTCAGTTCGCCGCCTGCACTTCCGAAGATCTCGATGACCTTGCCGGCATACTCGCTGGGTGTCTCGACGGTGGCCTCCTCGATGGGTTCTAGTTTCTCGCCATGCGGGCCCTTCTTCCACAGCACGCGCGGACGCCCCACTTGGAACTCGTAGCCTTCGCGGCGCATGGTCTCCATCAGCACGCTCAGATGCAGCACACCACGACCGGCCACTTCGATGCCGCTCTTATCCTCAAGCTCCTCGATGCGCATGGAGATGTTGGCTTCCTTCTCGCGCATGAGACGCTCACGCAGCTGGCGCGCGTTCACCATGGTGCCGTCCTTGCCCACCAGCGGGCTCGTGCTGGCGCTGAAGACGACCGCCATCGTGGGTTCCTCGATCTGGATGGGATCGAGCGCCACGGGCGTCTCGCGACTGGTGATCACGTCACCTATGTCCACGTTGTCGATGCCGATGATCGCGGCGATGTCACCCGCTTCCGCGTGGCGCACCTCCTCCTTGCCCAGAGCCTCGAAGAGGCACAGCGTCTTGACCTGCGCCAACTCGCGGCTACCATCGTTCTTGATCACCATGATCTGGTCGTTCTTGCTCACGGAACCGCTGTAGATGCGCCCCACGGCGATGCGGCCCACGTAACTGGAGTGGTCGATCGTGCAGACCTGCATGGCGAGCGGGCCGCTGGGATCGCAGTCCGGACCGGGGATGTACTTCAGAATCATGTCGAGCAGCGGCAACATATCCATGTTGCCGTCGTCCGGATCCAGGCGCGCATAGCCGTTCATCGCGCTCGTGTAGCACACGGGGAAGTCGAGCTGCTCGTCAGTGGCGTCGAGTTCGAGCATGAGTTCGAAGACCTCGTCGAGCACCTCCGCGGGCCGGGCGCCGGGGCGGTCGATCTTGTTGATCACCACGAGCGGGTTCAGACCCAGCGCCAGGGCGTGCTTCAGCACGAAGCGGGTCTGGGGCATGGGGCCCTCGAAGGCGTCCACCAACAGAAGGCAACCATCGGCCATCTTGAGAACGCGCTCCACCTCGCCGCCGAAGTCGGCATGGCCGGGGGTGTCGATCACGTTGATCTTGACACCCTTGTAGCGGATCGAGATGTTCTTGGCCAGGATGGTGATGCCGCGCTCGCGCTCCTGGTCGTTGGAATCCAGCACGCGCTCCTCGACGCGCTGGTTCTCGCGGAAGACACCGGCGGTGAACAGCAGGCGGTCCACCAGGGTGGTCTTGCCATGATCGACGTGGGCGATGATGGCGATGTTGCGAAGCTTCTCTTGGATCATGCGGTTCCTATCATGTGTTCTGCGGATAAGCGCTGCTTCACGATACCATCACACGGGAACGCGCGCATCAAGCACGACCGTAAGCGGTGAAGCCGGTGTGCGACGCTGTGTTAGCACGAAGAGGAATCAGGCTGACCGCGAAACTGAATGTCGGTGATTATCATCTTATGTAACGTTCATCTACACAGACTCAAAAAGTAGCAGAAAAGCTGCTGAAAAATGCAGTGGTGTAGTTGTTAGACGCTTCTTATCTACATGAACTCAAAAAATAGCAGATTTCCTGCTATTTTTTGCAGCGGTGTACGCAATGTTACATAAGATGATAATCACCGACATCCGGCTACACAGCTGCAGTTTTCAGCAGATAAGCCCCGCACTCCCGGTATCCGCTTCCGCCCGCTACTTGAGCAGCAGGGGCTCCTCGCCTGCAGCAAGCGGCTCGCCGCATTGGAAGTCCGCGCCGCCGTTCTCGCGTGCGTACGCCACATACAGGGAGTAGGCGGTGGCCATCCCGCGCTCGCCGAACTCCGCCAGCAGCGCGTCCACGTAGGCGCCATCATCGGGGTCCTGCACGAAGCCATCATAGGCGATGGCGTAGCAGTAGATGCTCGTGGGCAGCTTGCCCACCTGAGCGTGCGCGGCTTCGAGGCAATTCTCCAGCTCGTCGCCGTCGAAGGTCATGCAGTTGGACTCGCCTTTCGCGTCGCAGTACGCCAGCGTGGGCCAGAGTTCCTCGCCTTCGGCGAGGATATCCAGGCAGAAACCCACGAGTTCGCAGGTGAGCGTGTCAAGCAGTGGGCTGATCTCCTTCTTGGCCATCACGGTTCCCTTCGCGGCTATCCCAGCAACGCGTCCAACGCGTCCTGACATTCCTGGCGCTCGCGGTCCAGGATCGCGAGCTGCTTGTTGTAGGCGCTGATGTCGCCGCCAGCCTGTGTGGCCATGACCGCGCCGATGATGAACAGCAGGATGCCCACGGGAATGGCGTACTTCAGACGGCGCCCGATGAGCAGGCCCACCACCAGGGCGATACCCGCGATCAGGAGTCCCTTCCTGAGCTTGTCCTCGGCGTTGTCCTTGTAGGCGACCACACCGCTGCGGGCGCTGGCGATGGCGAACAGGCGCGCATTGAGCGCCGACACCTGACTGCCGGCCGCATGCGTGCTCCCGGTGAAGCCCCCGCGGGCGGCACCGGCAGAACCAGCCGTGCGACGGCCCTTGCGTGAGAGCAGGGTGTCGCGGGCTTCTCCCAGCTGCTTGAACTGCTCGGTGGCGCGCTCCTGCAGCTTCTTGTTGCCTTCGAAGCGGTCGGGGTGCAGGATCTGCGACATCTCACGATAGGCGAGCTTGATCTCGTCCTCCGTGGCGCCTTCCTCGAGGCCCATGAAGCGCAGTGCCTCGTAGTAATCCATGCTCGCTCCTCTCTTCAATACGTTGCATGTGTCGGCGTCATAGCGGATGCTTGCAGATGCAATGCAGATTCTGGCGGGCAGGGATGCCGTCATGCTCGATGAGGGCCTTCGGCACCTCGGTAAGGAGACTGGCATCCTGCCCCGTTCGGGGAGAGGCCGCGGATTAGCTGGATGAAGGGGATCGATCCCACTTCGCATCTCTTCTAGGAGGTTGCGGTCCCGGGCGGTTCGGGCAGCAGGGCCCGCCGGCGCGAGGAAGGAGCGATCCTATGATCTACGCAGGTGTGGACATC
>JAFRFV010000133.1 GCA_017434185.1 Coriobacteriales bacterium | reverse complement strand
CTCTTCGCGCTCTTGTAGTGTAAGATGGTGATAGTGACGCATAGTCCTCCCACCGATAGTATGCTTGTCTCGCAAACACCATTCTACCGAAGAGCTATGCGTCACCTCTATTTTTCGAGGTGGTGTGTTTGTTGCACTTGGAGTGAAGATTCAAGGCTATTATCTGCAGCCATGTAGATAAGCGCCGTCTAACATCTACACAGCTGCAAAAGATAGCAGTTTTTCTGCTATTATCTGCAGCCATGTAGATAAGCGCTTGGTAACGGGAGACATGCAGCGGGTCACCTTCATACAGCTCTTCCTCATCCTCACCGCTCTGTGGCTGATACTGCGGGCGGTCGCTTGGCTGCGTCATCGCGGCGAGCCCGGCTTCCTCAAGCGTGAGCTGCCCTTCGTGGCGCTCTATCTGTGGCTCGTGTTCATCCTGCGCTTCGCCTTCTTCCCCATGAACGCGGGGTTGCTGCCTTCGACCATCTTCGACCTGCGCGCGATCTTCGACCCCAACATCAACCTGGAACCGGTCGTGCACTTCCACGACGCCTACTCCGGCTGGTGGATCAATCTCTACGGCAACATCGCCGTCTTCATTCCGCTGGGACTCATCCTTCCGTTCTGCTTCCCCAACGCGTTCGACCGGCTGTGGAAGACGGCATTGGGTGGTCTGCTGTGCTCGTTGTGCATCGAAGTGCTTCAGTTGCCGTTCCCCACGCGCTGTTCGGATGTGGACGACCTGCTCACCAACACGCTGGGGGTTATCATAGGGGCGAGCATCGCATTCATCGTGCGGGCGATACGTAGGCGCGGGAACAGACACAAGGAGAGAACATGACGGAACAGACGAATGTGAGTGTCACGACCCTACGCGACTCGCGCGTTCGCAACCTCTGTCTTGCTGCCCTCATGAGCGCCATCATGGCGGTGTGCGCGTGGATCACCGTGCCCTTCACCGTTCCCTTCACCATGCAGATCTTCGCCGTCTTCGCAGCGCTCCTCATCCTGGGCGGACGCTGGGGCACCGCGAGCATCGCCTTCTATCTGTTCGTGGGTGCCATGGGACTGCCGGTCTTCTCCGGCTTCCAAGGCGGCATCGGCCATGTTCTGGGTCCCACCGGCGGCTACATGCTGGGCTTCCTGGCCATAGGCGCGATCTACTGGGCCTTCGAGTCCCCCACGCGCAAGCGTCCGATCCTGCGGATCCCGGTGCTCGTGCTGGGCTTGGCGGCCTGCTACCTGCTGGGCACTCTGTGGTTCACCACCACCTACGTGGGCGCGAACGGCGCGGGGATGGGCTTCGTCGCTGCTCTGGGTGTTTGCGTCGTGCCCTATATCATCCCCGATCTGCTCAAACTCACACTCGCCTACGTGCTGGGCAAACAGGTTGCCAACGCACTCGACCAACGCGCGTAGAAGGGGAGGGAGGCGCTTATCATGAAGATCCTCATCTTGAGCGCCAACACCGGCGGCGGCCACAACGGAGCAGCACGCGCCATCGCCGAGGAGCTGGAGGCACGTGGTATCCAGACAACCATCAAGAATGGCCTCGATTTCGTGCCGGCTCCGATGCGCAGTGTCCTCGAGCGCGGTCACAGCATCATGTACAGATATGCACCGGATCTGTATGGGACGGCCTATGAACTGACCGAGCAGCAGGAAGGCCACCGGCTGCTCTACCTTGACTACGCCAAGTACGCCTTACCGTTGGTCGCCTTCCTTACCAAGGAGGGCTTCGACGCTGTGGTGGCGACGCACATCTTCGCTGCGTTCATGCTCACGGGTGCGCGTAAACTGGACCTGCTGGCCTCGCCCGCGTTCTTCGTCAACACGGACTACAGCTTTACGCCCGGCGCGGAGGAGACCGCCATGGATGGCTGGTTCGTGGCCAAAGGCTTTGCGGATGAGTTCGCCCAGCGCGGCATCCCGCGCGATCGCGTGTTCGAGACGGGTATTCCCGTGGACAGCGCCAACTACAACCCGCTCGCTCGCGACGATGCGCGTCGTGTGCTGGGTCTGCGCGACGATGTGAAGCTCGTGCTGCTGGGTGCGGGTGCCATCGGCTGTGGCCCCATCAAGGAGCTCGCGTTGCAGCTGCGCGAGCGGGGCGGGGGGCGCGTGTGCGTGGCCGTACTCACGGGGCGGAACAGGAATCTGCTGCGTGAGCTTTCGCAGGAGGCCGACGATGCGCTGCTCATCCCGCTACCGTTCACTGACAAGGTCACGTACTGGATGGCAGCCGCCGATGTGATGATGCTCAAGGCGGGTGGGCTGTCCACCACGGAGGCCGCCAGCCGGGGCCTGCCCATGGTGCTCATGGACGCGGTGCCGGGTTTGGAGACCCACAATCTGGACTACTTCGTAGGTCACGGTTGCGCCGTCACGGCCCAGGACCAGCAGGGCCTGTGCGATCTCGCTCTGCGCATCTGCGACGATCCCGCCTTCGCGGAAGGCATCCGCCAGCAGCAACGCGAGCTCTTCGGCGCGAACGCGGTCGCCAAGCTGGTGGACATCGTGCTCGCCCGTTGCGAAGAGGCTTGATGATAAGCGCGCCGACATGCCCGCACCCTGCCGAACCCGCCATGACCAAGGGCGACTTCACCAAGGGCGTCATCTGGAACAGCCTGGGCTCGCTCATGTGGGCTGCCAACAGCTTCGTCATGCTCATGCTGGTGAGCCGCGTGGAGCCCGTCGCGACCGCCGGCGCGTTCTCCATCGCCTTCACCACCGCGCAGATTGCCTACATCGTGGGGTTGCTTGGCCTCAACCAGTTCCAACAGACCGACTACCAGGGTTCATACAGCCTGCGCGCCTATGCGAAGGGCCGCCTGTGGGGTTGCGCGTTCATGCTCCTGGCCGTGATGGCCGCCATCCTGATCCTGGGTTTCAACGGTCCCAAGGTGGTCTACACCCTCCTGCTCACGGCCCTCTTGATGCTCAATGCGATCTGCGAACTCTTCCAGATCTTCTTCTTAAGCTACGACCTCT
>JAFRFV010000132.1 GCA_017434185.1 Coriobacteriales bacterium | reverse complement strand
TGCCGCAGTGTGTCGTCTGAGTTTTTTTCTATCGGAATAATCACCCCACAGACACAATCGTTCACATAGTTCTATGAATTGTTTGTAGTATCCATCAGCTGCTTTATCCTGGTCAGCCCCCATTATCCGATCCACTCCCATTGATAGTCCTTCCTTCACCATCCGCTGCGAAAGCATTCAACGGACAAAGAAAACAAACCAGCGCAGCTGAAACCAGAATGGAGATGAACTTCGATACCGGCTTCTTCACAATCTCCCCTACTCGTTGCTATCGTTCACGCTCAGTTTGGCGGCCAGGTTGGTGAGCGGATACTCCACGAAGTCGACCGCTTCCATGTCACCATCGGGCTCGATCATGGTGCCCACACCGGCGTCGGTGAAGACCTCCAACAGCATGGAGTGCGGTGTCGTCCCATTCAGGATGTGGGCACGCGGCACACCCGCCTTCAAGGCGGTGATGCAGGCGTTGATCTTGGGGATCATGCCCTTACTCAGGTCGAGCCCCTCGGCCTCGCTGGCGGTGAGACTGGAGATAAGGGAGCTCTTATCCGCGAAATCCTCATAGAGGCCGTCGACATCGGTGAGGAAGATGACCTTCTGCGCTCCGATGGCAGCGGCGATTTGGCCGGCGGCCAGGTCGGCGTTCACGTTGTAGGCGCCGCCGTCATCCCCCACCGCGACCGTGGCGATGACGGGGATGTAGTCGGCGCTGATGAGGTCCTCGATGATGGTGGTGTCCACGTGGTCGATGTAGCCCACGCGACCCAGCTCCGGGTCCATCTGCTGCGCATGCAGCACGCCGGCATCGGCACCGGAGAGACCCACCGCCAGGTGTCCGTGCGCGTTGAAGGCGCTCACGAGCTCCTGGTTCACCTTGCCCAACAGCACCATCTTCACCACCTCCATGGTGGCGTCATCGGTCACGCGCATGCCCTTCTTGAACTCGACGGGCAGACCGAAGACCTTGCAGACCTTGGAGATGTCATTGCCACCACCATGCACCACGATGGGATTCAGGCCGATGATCTTCATGAGCACGATGTCGCTCACCACAGCGTCACGCAGCTTGGGGTCGGTCATGGCGGCGCCACCGTACTTGATCACGATGGTCTTGCCGGTGGCCTGCTTGATCCAGGGCAGCGCCTCGATCAGGATCTCGGCCTGTTGCCGCGCTGCGGCGTTCTCGGCGCGATTCTGTGAAGCCTTCTTCATGGCTGTTTCCCTTCTAGGAGCGGTAATCCGCGTTGATGGAGATGTAACCGTGCGTGAGATCGCAGGTCCAGATGCAGGCGCTCGCATCACCGGCGCCCAGATCGATGGCGAGCACGACCTCCTTGCACTTGAGGTGCTCGAGCGCCTCCTCCTCGCTGAAGGGCACAGGCAAGCCGGCGCGCAGCACGGGGATGCCGGCGATGTCGATGTCCACCTTCTCCTGCACGAACTTGGCGCCGCTGCGACCGGCTGCCGCGGCGATGCGGCCCCAATTGGCGTCGCAGCCTGCGATGGCCGTCTTCACGAGCGGCGAGTTGGCGATGGTGCGCGCACAGAGCTGAGCGTCCGCATCATCAGCGGCACCCGTAACCTGCACTTCGATCATGTGGCTCGCTCCCTCGCCGTCGCGGGCGATCTTCTTCGCGAGCTCCTTGCACACGATTGCGAGCGCGTTGCAGAAGCAATCGAAGGACTTGGAACCCACATCGATCACCTTGCCACCCGCCTTGCCCGTGGCAAGAAGGATGGAGGTATCGTTGGTGGAGGTGTCCGAATCCACGGTGACGCAGTTGAAGGAGCCGTCGACCGCCTGC
>JAFRFV010000131.1 GCA_017434185.1 Coriobacteriales bacterium | reverse complement strand
AGGATGGGATCCTCGATCTGCAGGGTGATGACGTTGATGAAGCCGTGGTCGGTCACCGCATAGGAGGGCAGGGCAGCCAGGCAGATGAAGGACAGGAACATGAACGGGATGGAGATGATGCATCCACGCTGCGCCAAGAGGGCGTTGAGTTCCTTCTTCTGGGCGGAGAGCTCCTGGCAGGAGAGGTCGGTGAGCAGACCGCAGATGGGATACGGGATGTCCTTGATGACCTCGCCGCCATCGACCAGGCACTGGCCGCCGCCGATCTCGATCAGATGGTTCACGGCGATGGACATGTCCTCGAAGTTGGTGCCCATGACCACCACGTTGTGGTTGTCGTGGCCAACGGAGGAGGCGATTGCACCGCTCTGCAGGTGGAAGCCGCCCAGGAAGGTCTTGCCCACGTTGCCGTTCTTGCCATAGCGCTCGACCTGCGCGAGGTAGAGCACGTCCTGGGCGACGTCGCAGGCCACGTAGTCGTCGACCACGTCGAGCACGACCTCACGCGGCGTGGTGATGGGGATCCAGGGCAGGGTGTCCATGCACTTGACCTTTACCTTCTTGGCGCCGGCGGGAGCCTTGATCTTGAAGCTGTCGGGAGTGATGGGATTCAGCAGCGTGGTGGTGTTGAGCAGGCAGGGATCGTGCTCGGCCACGGGGTAGCGCACCGTCAGCTCGCCGTTGTCGACGACCTGCTGGCCGCGGGACCACACGGAGACGACCTTGAAGTCGGCGGCGGTGTCGCCGGAGACCAGGTTGATGTCAGCGAACTTGCCGGGGGCCAGGGCGCCGATGGTCTCGATCTCGAAGGCGCGGGCGGCGTTGAGGGTGACCATCTGGATGGCCTTGACGAAGGGCAGACCGGCCTCCAAGGCGATCTTGATGTGGTGGTCCAGGTGACCGGTGTCGGCCAGGTCGCAGCAGTGCAGGTCGTCGGTCACGATGGAGGCGTAGCTGGTGTCCACGCCGGTGCTCACGAACGCGGTGAGCTGCTGGGCCAGAGTGCGGGCGGCGCTGGACTCGCGCAGCATGGCATAGCAACCGCCGCGCAGGCGGTCCATGATCTCGTCGGCGGAGAGGGCCTCATGGCAGGTGGAGACACCAGCGGCGAGGCATTTGTTCAGAGCGGGGCCCTTCATGTCGACCAGGTGGCCCTGGGCGGTCTTGCCGGGGGTGTTCCTGACCAGGTCGAGGGAGGCGAGCAGGTCCGGATAATCCATCAGGATGTAGGGACCCACGCACTCGCTGATGCCCACGGCGTCGGGGCGCTGCAGGGCCTTCTTGATGGTCTCGGCATCGAAGTAGCCGCCGCTGGTCTCGAGTGCCGGGGAGAAGGGCACGTGGGAGGGCACGACGAAGTAGAGGTTGAGGTCGGTGATCTCGTTCTCCTTCAACACGGCCTCGATGCCCTCCAGACCGGAGACGACGCCGATCTCATGCAGGTCGGTCATGATGGAGGTGGTGCCATGCTCCAGCACTGCTTCCGCGAAGGAGCGGATGGACAGATCGGAGCTCTCGGGGTGGATGTGACCATCGATGAAACCGGGGGTGATGTACATGCCCTTGGCGTCGACCACCTTGGTGCCCTCGCCTATCGTGTAGTCGACATCGCCCACGGCGGCGATGGTGTCGCCGCAGATGGCGACGCCGCCATCGTAGATCTCGGCGGTGTAGACGTTCACGATCTTGCCGCCCTTGATCACCAGGTCGGCGGGCCACTGTCCACCAGCGACCGCAAGCAGTTTCATGTCCATGCGCGAATCCTTCCTTTCCTTCGTTTCCTTTCAGGGGATCTGCGCTGGGGTGAGCGCTTATCCCCATCGTTACCTATGAACGGCGGCAGCCGGGATGACTGCCGCTGTTTACCTAGCTGGTGAATTCTATAGTTCCTTTCGCCGGATCCATACTCGCGATGCGCGCCATGGACTCTATGCGCAGACCGGACGCGCGCAGGGTATCGCCTCCATGCTGGTAGGCTTTCTCGATGATGATTCCGGCGCCTGCCACCGTGGCGCCCGCCTGCCGGCACAGGTCGACAAGGCCGCTGAGGGCGCGACCCGCCGCCAGGAAGTCGTCGACGATGAGCACCACGTCATCGGGTGAGAGATAGCGTCGGCTCACCACCGCGTTGTAGGTGTTCTTGGTGGTGAATGACTCGACCGGAGCCATCAGGAGATCGGGGTCTATGTAGAGATGGCTGTGCTTCTTGGCGAAGACCATGGGCACGCCCAGTTCGAGCGCCACGACGCCCGCGAAGGCGATGCCGCTCGCCTCGATGGTGAGGACCTTGGTGATGGGCTCGCTGGCGAAACGTGCCGCCAGCTCCTTCGCGAGCTGGCTCATGAGCTGCATGTCGACCTGGTGATTGACGAAGGAGTCGACTTTGAGGATGTCGCCCTCCAGGATACGCCCCTCACGGATGATGCGCTCTTCGAGTAACCGCATACTGCCCCCATGGTTCATCGACGTCGGCTGCTGTGACCGGAATGGCGCGGGGTTCGTTGATGCGGCATTGGGGCGTCAGAACGGTATGTGAGCATACTACTACATATCGGGCCTGAAGTGGCTTCAGAAGGTGATATCCACAAGATATTCTATGCGGGCTCGCCGGGGCGCCATGTTGGGCATCACACCCCGGCGAGCGCTCAGTGCATCCTGGTGGTGGTGTAGTTGCGCTTGTGCGGGCCGATGGACGAGATGATGATCCTGCCCTCCTCGCGCACGAACACGAAGTAGATGCGGCAGAACTTGGGGTCGGAGGCCTTGGTGCCGTTGATCAAGTGAGCCATGCAGTTGATCTCGCGGCCCTTGTACACGTCCAGGTAGTTGGCGGCCAGGTTGCTGTCGTTCTTGGTCATGCAGCCTTCCGTCGCCGCGAACTCGTAGCGACAACCGCGCTGGCGGCATTCCTTGGTGATGTTGGGGATGCCCTCGTCGTAGAGGGGCCAGATGACCGTGGCCAGGTCGTAGAGCATCTGCCAGACGATGGCGAGGTCGGTCGTGCAGTCGTCCAGACTCTGCCAAGCGGCCTCCGTGAGGTCGATGCGATCCGGATAGGCCGCCAGGAAGACGTTCACGACCTGGGCGGCATCCAGGTCATCACCGGGCTCGATCGCAGCTGAGCGTGTGGTCATGCTGGCATCGAACTGGGCTTGCAGCGCCGCGGCTCGTGCATCGCTCGCGTAGAGCTTGCGCTCGAGCTCATCGCAGAGGTTCACGAAGTGGTCGCGCTCGTCCTCCAGCGAGATGAGCTCGGCGAGGGTGTCCTCCTCGAGCTCGCGCCTGTGCTCGTCCAGGCGTTCGAGTGCGTCCTGCTGCACCTGCTCGACGCGCTCGCGGGCATGCTGCTGCGCCTGCTCGATGCGTTCGCGTGCGCTGCGTTGTACCTGCTGGGTGTAGCGGGCACGACGCAGCTGCAGCTTCACATCATCGAGCCGCAGGAAGCTCTGGTAATAGTACTGGTCCTGCGCGAGCACGCGGCGGAGGATGCCCACGGCCTCCGCTTCGCCGTATTCCTCGATCTTGCGCGCGGAAAGGAAGCGGTGACGCGCGGATTCCGCGGGGTTGCTGAAGTCGGGATGGCCCACGTACAAGCGCACGGCTCCGTTCGTGCAGCGCAAACGGTCGCGGGGAAGTGCTTCGCTCATGGCGTGTACGACTTGCGGGTCGAGCGTGTAGACGATCTCGACGTTGGGGCACAGGATGTTCGCGAGCATCTGCGGGTCCAGCAGGGGCGCGATGAGCGGCTCCGGCTCCTGCGCGGGGTCGGGTTCGGGTGCCGGTTCTGCGGCGAGCTCGGGAGCCGGCTCTGCGGCGGACTCGGGAGCGGAGGGCTCATCCCCCGCTTCATCCGTGGCGGCCTGGCGCTGCGTGGGGCTCAGGAAGAGCACGGGCAGCTCGCGGTCGGGGTCGCCCAGGAACGCGCAGAAGTCCGCGACGTCGTCGAGCGCGAGCAGCTTGGGATACATCGAGACGCGGCGGCCTCCCACGCTGCACACCAGGTTGCGATCGCCCAACGTGCGGCGCACCAGTCGCGGCACGCTGGCGGCGGGTTCATCCTGCACGAGGCCCATGAATCCGGGGCGGTCCTGGTAGCTGATGATCACCGTGAGCGTGCCACGGTCGATGGCGTGCTGTTCGTAGCCGATCTCGCTCGTCCATATGCGCGGCGCACGCTCCGGAGCCTCCATCACCTCGGTGATGACGCAGGCCCAGGTCTCGATGGGCGCAGGATCCTCGCCTTCGGCAAGCAGATGCCCGGAGGGATAGGCGCTCGACTCGAAACTCACCGTGCGCGCGTCGTCGGTGCTGGTGAAACTGCTTCCCAGCTTGAAGCGCGTCCAAACGCGGAAGTCCTTCTCGATCTCGATGCCCAGTGCCGCCCACTTATCGCACATCCACTCGCGGATCTTGAGCACGACCACCCAGAGCAGATCGTTGCCTTCGCGCTGATCCGCGATGTCGAAACGCGTCCTGTAGAAGAGCTGGCCGTTGAGGTCGTTCATGCGGCTGTGTTAGATCTCGCCGGCGACCAACTTGGCGCGCAGCTCGGCCATCTCCTGCTTGGCGGACTCGCCGGGCTCGGGGAACTCGGGGTCGATGTCCTTGAGGGCCTTGAGCAGGGCCTCGCTGGCCAGGTAGCGAGCGACGGGCTTCTGGTCCGCGGGGATCACGAACCAGGGATTCTTCTTCGTGGAGGTCTTGGCGATGCTGTCCTGGAAGGCGGCCATGTACTGCTCCCACTGAGCACGGTTGCCCAGATCGCCAGCGGAGAACTTGTAGTTCTTATCGGGCTTGTCGATGCGGCGGATGAAGCGGTTGGCCTGCTCGTCCAAGCTCACGTTGAGGAAGATCTTCACCACGCGGTAGCCGTTCTCGTACAGGTAGCGCTCGTAGTCGCGGATCTGACGGAAGCGCTTGTCGAAGAAGTCCTGCTCGTCCATATCGAAGCAGCGCTTGGGCCACTTGTAGCCCTTCCACAGGCCGTTCACGCGCACAACGAGCACATCCTCGTAGTAACTGCGGTTGAAGAAACCGATCTCGCCGCGCACGGGCATGTGGCAGTGGCCACGCCAGAGATAATCGTGGGCGAGCTCCTCCTTGGTGGGGGTCCTGAAGCTGTAGTCGAAGATGCCCACGGGATTGCACTTGGCGAGCACGTGCTTGGCAGTGGAATCCTTGCCGGCGGCGTCCATGGCCTGGATCAGGAAGACGACGCCCTCCTCGCCCGCGGCGAAGAGCTTCTCTTGCAGCTTCGCGATCTTCTTGGCGTTCTTCTCAAGGGCGGCCTCGTAGAACTCGAGCTGCTCATCGGGAACCTCGAGGCTCGTGGGGCAGGCGCTCAAATCGAATTCGCCGTCGCCGTCGAAACGGAAATCTTTGATCTTTGCCAAATCTTCTGTCATGGCTCACCTTTCGTGGGAGGGGCGGGGGCAGGCGGATCGCTGCATCTTCCGTTATTATACGCGCAGGAAGGCGGCTGGGAGAGCGCGCGAAGGCAGCGCACGGGAATCACACATGGCTTTTGGAGGGATCATGAGGCAGTACATCGTGGATGCGTTCACCAAGGAAGCTTTCAGCGGCAACCCCGCCGCCGTGTGCGTGCTGGACGGGTGGCCCAGCGATGCGAGCATGATGAGGCTCGCCCGCGAGAACAACCTCTCTGAGACCGCCTTCATCGTGAGGGAGGCACAGGATGGGAGCGGGGCGGATGGTGCCGAAGGCGAGGTGCGCTACCGCCTGCGTTGGTTCACGCCGGGCTGCGAGGTGGAGCTGTGCGGGCACGCCACGCTGGCCAGCGCCTTCGTGGCCCTGAACATCCTGGAACCGGAGGCTTCGTGCGTCACCTTCGACACCATGAGCGGCCGCTTGCTGGTGCAGCGTGATGGCGAGCAGCTACGCATGGACTTCCCCACGTACGAGCTGCGGGAGATACCCGTCACGGATGCCATGGAAGCGGCATTCGGCGCACGGCCCAGCAAGGCGGTGCTGGGACTCGACCTGATCTGCGTCTTCGATGACGAAAGCGTGGTACGCGGCATGGACCCCAACCAGACGCTGCTCATGCAGCTACCGGGACGCATCCAGAACGCCACCGCCGCGGGCACGGCCGACGCGGATTGCGTATCGCGCAGCTTCTGTCCAAAACTCGCCATCGCGGAGGACCCCGTCTGTGGCTCCGCGCATGTGCAGATCGCAAGTTACTGGGCATGCGAGCTGGGGAAGGACGCGGTCCGCGCCTACCAGGCGTCGGCACGTGGGGGCTGGCTGTTCTGCCAGCCTCTCGAGGGCGGCCGTATGGCCATCAGTGGCGACGCGGTTCTGGTGGCCGTGAGCGACATCGTCGCCCCGCTGTAGCCCCGCATCACGCCCGCCGCTGGATTCACGCTTACTGTTTTCCAGAATATCCGCCCTTTCTGCCAAAATAATTGAGAATCCTTAGTCAAACAGACTTAATCAGCCTAGGAATGCCCTCCGCAAGGCTGAATCTGCAGCGATTCAAGGCCTCTGCATCCGCTTCTTGCCTCAAAGAGGCGCTCACAGCACTTCTACGACTAAGGATTCTCTATTGGATTGGCACAGATTATACTGTTCTTGGAAAGGAGGGCTCGATGGACATCATCCTGGCGGGCGAATCGGCATACAGATACTGGATGAAGAGCCGGAGGGGACCCTCCGCTGCGATTCCCGTACCCTACAAGTATTCCCTCTCCGTCACCCGCGAGGACATCGCGGCCATCGCCTTCGATCACGGGCTCACCGCACCGATCGACCTGCTCATCACCCAGGAGAGCAACCGTCGATACGATGATGGCTTCACCTGTCACTTCGAGCGCACCGGCAGGGTCTCGTGCATCGTCCCCATCCACGAGGGCTTCGCGGTTGCCAGCCCGGAACTCTGCTTCCTCCAACTCGCACGCAGCGCGAACCTGCAGGAACTCATCTTCTATGGGTTCCGCCTTTGCTCAAGCTATCGTTTCAACGAGTTCTCCCCCACCGGCATGGAAACCGTCGAACCGCTCATGACCGTTTCGAGTGCTCGCACGTTGCTTACGCGTCTGTCACACTGTCACGGCTCCAAAGCCGCTCTTACGGCGCTCGGCTTCGTCATCGAGAACGCCGCCTCTCCCAAGGAGATCGAAGCGGCGATGCGCCTCTGCCTCCCCTATCATCTGGGCGGCTACAAGCTCCCCAAGCTCGAGCTCAACCCGGAGATCCCGCTGAGCAAGGCCGCTCAGAGAGCTCTGGGACGCCCGAGCCTCAAACCCGATTTCTTCTGGAGAGAGGCGAAGCTCCTGGCTGAGTATCAGTCGGACCTCACGCACCTGAACCCCGACCAGTACAACTACGACCTCAAACGCATGAATGTCTTCGCGAGTATGGGTTACAAGCAGATCTACATCGGCAGCAATCACCTGAGCGACTACAGCGCCATGGACCAACTCGCCAACGATATCGCCAAGCTATTGGGCAAGCGCATCCGTCCATCGCAGACTGACTTCTTCTCCCGCCAGGCCCAGCTCGTTCGCACGATCAGACGTCTGAACGACGAGAGGATCTGATCCGCTCTGCACAGTGCTGGCGAACTCGTGCTAATCCTTGCGCTTGAAGTGGCGACCAACGCTTGATGCAAGGTCCTCCACTTTGTCGGAGTAGTCGTGGGCAGCGCTGGTCTTGTAGTGCAGCGCCTCGGCGCCAAAGCGCACGGCCATGATGAGGGCCACACCGATGAAGGGCGCCCAGTCCACCAACCAGCCCTGGTACTTCATGATCGAGAACACGAGCGCGCCCAGGAAGGCAGCGCTCGCATAGGGCGTGCCCGCCTTGAAGATGAGCGGCTCACGCATGGTGAGGATGTCGCGCATGCAGCCGCCGCCAACAGCGGTGATGGTGCCCAGGATGGTGGCGGGCAGGATGCTGTAACCCGCGGAAAGACCCTTGCCCGCGCCGATGACCGCCCACAGCGCGATGCTCACGGTGTCCACGATGTCGATGGCCAGGTCGAGCCGCTCGAAGAGCCTGCAGAAGAAGAACACCACCAGCGCGGCCCCCATGCAGGTGAGGATGAGCGCAGGGCGCTGGAAGGCATAGATACCGTAGTCCAACAGCAGGATATCGCGCACGATACCACCGGCCAGACCGGTGACGATGGCCAGAGCCGCCACCCCGAAGAGGTCATACCCATGCTCGACACCATGCATGGCACCCGAGATGGCGCCGGTGAGCGTTGCCACCAGCTCCAGCCAGAAGGGAATCGCGAGAACGACCTCGAGCACCTTGTCTCAAACCTCCATCCAACAGTCCGCCCAGCGAAGCGCGTTCATGGTAGCATATGGGCGTTGGCACGCAATGGGCATCACCGCGGAAGGGAGCATGCGTTCATGGGACTCATCAAGGCAACGGGAAGCGCCATCTCCGGAGTCGCCGCCGACCAATGGAAGGAGTACTTCATCTGCCCCGCACTGGAGGATGACGTCATCATGCGGCGTGTGCATCCCCAGAAACAGCAGAACTCCGCGAACGTCAAGTCCAGCAGCGGTGCCATCTCCGACGGCTCCATCGTCTCCGTGGGCGATGGCCAATGCGCACTGCTCACGGGTGGCGGCCAGGTCCTGGAGGTCTGGGACGAACCCGGCGAGCACGTCGTGAAGACGGGCATCAGCCCCAGCATCCTTGGCGGCAGCACCCTCGTGAGCGTGGGGCGCGAGGTGCTCAAGCGCATCAGCTTCGGCGGTGACCCGGGCGGAGCGGTCACCCAGCGCGTCTACTACATCAGCATGCTCGAGAAGACCGGCATCCCCATCGCGAGCGATGCACCCATCCCCTTCCGCGTGGTCGACACGAACACCGGCATGGACATCGACTGCTGCGTGGAATTCGAGGGCGTCTACTCCTTGCGCGTGGTCGATCCGGCGCGCGCCTACAAGCGGCTCATCGGCAACTACGACAGCGACTTCCGCCTGAGCACCGTGTCCTCCCAGATGCGCAGCGAGCTGCTCACCTCATTCCAGAAGGTGCTCTCACGCTATGGCGCCATGGGTATACGTATCTCGCGGCTGCCCGAGTTCATCCCGCAGATCGTCAAGGAGATGGTCGAGGAAGCCAACGCCTTCCAAGTCGAAGCCCGCGGCATAGCGGTCGTGAGCCTTGCCATCGACTCCCTCAACCTGACAACGGAAGACCACGAGATGATGCTGGCGATTCAGCGTGCGGGCATCTACCGCGACCCGGCGATGGCCGCCGGCCGTCTGGTGGACGCGAAGGCAGCGGCGATGGTGGCCGCAGCCAACAACACAGGCGGTCGATAAGCGCGGCACCTACAGCGTGTCGGTATCGAGCACGATGGTGAACGGCCCCTGGTTCACGAGGCTCACCTGCATCGACGCACCGAAGCTGCCGCAAGCCGCATGCGACACATCCGCCCGCACGAGCGACACGAAGTACTCGTAGAGGCGCTCCGCCTCGACGGGCTCCTTCGCGTCCGTGAACGAGGGCCGGTTGCCCTTCCTGCAATTCGCGAAGAGCGTGAACTGCGAGATCACGAGCACCTCTCCCCCAACGTCGGCCAGCGAGAGATTCGTCTTGCCCTGTTCGTCCTCGAAGACACGCAGCTTGTTGATCTTGCTCCACAGCTTCTGCGCCTGCGCCTCGCCGTCGGCCGCGCCCACGCCCAGCAGAATCAGGAAGCCGCCACCGATCGCGCCCACGACCTGGCCATCGACGCGAACACTCGCCTCTGAAGCACGCTGTATGACCGCCCTCATGACAGCGTCACTTCTCCTCGTCGTCCAAGATCATCAAAGTGTAGCTCACGCTGTCCATGAGGTCGACCACTGCGCCCTCTTCGCCCTCCGCCGCAGCCGCAGGAGCGATGATGACCCAAGGTTTGTTGTTCTTCAGAACCGTGACGGGCTTGCCGGTCTTGTTCACGATCTGCGTGATCTTGGAGAAATTGTTCTTCGCCTCTGCGAGACCGACTGTGTACGCGGCCATATCGTCCCCTTTACAAGGCTTGTATTCTGGTCTAAATTATGGACATATTATTAACCCCAATGAAGTCCATAGAGAAAGGATACCCCAATGGCACTCTATTGGCCAGACCAGAAAGTCGCACTCGAGATCATCGATGACCCCTTGGCGGAGCCCGTCGATCGGGAAGCATATCCTGACTGGCAGGTCCTGAGCGTGACGATGGCGCAGTGCGCTGATCACGAATCGATGCTCGAGATCGGCGATACGCTCGCCGACATGCTCGGACAACCACGACATCCCAACAGCAAACGCTGGATGCGCAAGAACAAGAAGCTGCATAAGGAGCTCTTCTCCACATTCCCCTATTAGGCGCTCTTTCGGCACTCCCCCAGGTGGTATCATGGCGGGAGCAGCCTCCGTATCGAACGGCGCGCTGCTCCCATCCGCACAACGGAAAGCCTCCAAGGAGTCGCCATGTCCCTCTCGATCGGCATCGTGGGTCTGCCCAACGTGGGCAAGAGCACGCTGTTCACCGCCCTCACCGGCAACAACGCTCTCGTGGCCAACTACCCCTTCGCCACCATCGACCCCAATGTGGGCATCGTGCCCGTGCCCGATGCACGTCTGCAGCGTCTGGCGGAGATCGTGCACCCCGGTCGTATCGTGCCCGCCACGGTCGAGTTCGTGGACATCGCCGGCCTGGTCAAGGGCGCCAGCAAGGGCGAGGGCCTGGGCAACCAGTTCTTGGCCAACATCCGCGAGACGGATGCCATCTGCCAGGTCCTGCGTTACTTCAAGGACCCCACCGTCATCCACGTCGAGGGCAAGGTGGACCCCGCAAGCGACGCCGAGACCATCGCGCT
>JAFRFV010000130.1 GCA_017434185.1 Coriobacteriales bacterium | reverse complement strand
TCGCCAACGGCAGCGACGTCTTGAAGTACTAGGAGGCAGCGATGGAACCCATCCGCACACAGGCACTCGTCTTCGCGCTGGTGGCGTCGCTTATCTGCATATGCATCGCGATCGCAGGTTGCGGCAAGCCGCCGTCGCCCGTGCCTGTCGATGACGCTGGGGATGCTCTCGCCGCGACGGCGCCGCTCTCCCCCGCGCAGCAGAAGCTGGAGAGCATGACGCTCGAGCAGAAGGTCGCGCAGCTGTTCATCATCCGCCCGGAGCAGATCGTGGACGTGAAGACCGTCACCGCCGCGGGCGAAGCCACCCAGAAGGCGCTGCAGGAGAACCCCGTGGGCGGCATCTGCTACTTTGGCAAGAATCTGGAGGATCCGGACCAGACGCGCGAGATGCTGGCCAACGTGCAGCGCTACAGCATGGAGAGCAGCGGCATCCCGCTGTTCCTGTGCGTCGACGAGGAAGGCGGCGCGGTGGCCCGCGTGAGCGGCAACCGCCACTTCGGCATCATCAACCCGGGTGACATGAGCGAGCTGGGCGCGACCGGCAACGTGGCCGGCGCCCGCGAGACCGGCGAGCGCATGGGCGCCTACCTGGCCGACCTGGGCTTCAACGTGGACTTCGCCCCCGTGGCCGACGTGTGGAGCAACCCCGCGAACACCGTGGTGGCGACGCGCTCCTTCGGTAGCGACCCGCAGCTGGTGGCGCAGATGGCGCTCGCGCTGGGCCAGGGGCTCGAAAGCAAGGGCGTCACGGCCGTCTACAAGCACTTCCCCGGCCACGGCAGTACGGTGCAGGACAGCCACGACGGCTATGCCTTGGTGGATAAGAGCCTCGCTGAGCTGCAGGAATGCGATCTCGTGCCCTTCCAGGCGGCGATCGACGATGGCGCGGGCTGGATCATGGTGGGGCACCTGAGCGTGCCGCAGATCACCGGCGACGACACGCCCGCCAGCCTGAGCTACGCCGTCTGCACCAAGCTACTGCGTGAGCAGATGGGCTTCAAGGGCATCATCGTGACCGACGGCCTGGACATGGGAGCCATCGTGAACATGTACGGCAGCGGCGAGGCAGCGGTGCTGGCGCTCGAAGCGGGCGTGGACGTGCTCCTGCTGCCCGCCGACTACTACGAGGCCTACGAGGCGGTGCTGGAAGCGGTGCGCAGCGGGCGCATCAGCGAGCAGCGCCTGGACGAGAGCATCCTGCGCATTCTTGAAGCGAAGATGTAGCGCTCAGTCGCGGTGCAGGGAGTCGTGGTCCTTCTCGCGGAAGTAGCGGTCGTTGTGCACGTGCACCAGCTGCGCCACGATGGCGAGACCGATCTCGCTCGCGTCGATCGCACCGATGCTCTCGCCGATGGGCGCATAGGCGGATTCGACCTGATCGGGCGTGCAGCCGTGCTCGCGCGCGTACTGGAAGACCTTGGCGTTCTTCTTGGCGCTGCCCATCATGCCCACATAGAAGGCGGGCGTCTTGAGCGCGTAGGTGAAGGACTGCGGGTCGTAGGTGTGCCCGCGCGTGATGACGCAGACCATGTCGTCCTTCGTGATACCCAGATCCTCGCAGCTGGG
>JAFRFV010000129.1 GCA_017434185.1 Coriobacteriales bacterium | reverse complement strand
TGCCGGGCTTGGGCTCGATCCAGGGGAAGGTGGCCAGCAGGACCGGACCCTCGGTCTGGCCGAAGCCCTCGCGGATCTTCTTGCCGGTGAACTTCTCCCAACGCAGGGTGACATCCGCATTCAGGGGCTCGCCCGCAGTCGCGAAATTGGCGATGGAGCTCAAGTCGTAGGCGGCGACGTCCTCCTGCAGCATGAAACGGTACATGGTGGGAGGCGCGCAGAAGGTGGTGAGCTTGTAGTCCTGCATCTTCTGCAGCAGGTTGCAGGGGATGAACTTCTTCATGTCGTAGGCGAAGATGGTCGCTCCTGCGATCCACTGGCCGTAGATCTTGCCCCAGCCGAACTTGGCCCAGCCGCTGTCCGTGACGCTCATGTGCAGCTTGTTCTCCTGCACCTGTTGCCAGTACTTGGCGGTGAGGATGTGTCCCAGCGGGTGCGCGAAGTTGTGGCAGACCATCTTGGGCATGCCGGTGGTGCCGCTGGTGAAGTAGATGAGCATGATGTCCTTGCTGGTGGTGGCTTCGTCGCCACAGGGGCGTTCCCACTGCTCGCCGCCCTGCTCGAGCATGTCGTCGAAGCGGATCCAGCCCTCGCGCTCGCCTGCCACCACGATGCGGTACCGCAGGCTGGGGCATTCGGGCGCGGCGGCCTGCGCCTGCGCGATCACGTAGTCGTCGTCAACGCAGATGATGGCCTTGGCATCGGCGCTCTGAACACGGTAGACGATGTCCTTCTTGGTGAGCTGCAACGTGGCGGGGATGATGGTGGCGCCCAGCTTGCACAGGGCCACGGCGTTGACCCAGTACTCCCAGCGGCGACGCAGGATGCACAGCACCACGTCGCCCCTGCCGATGCCCATCGCCTTGTAGGCGTTGGCGATGCGGTTGCTCATGAGGCTGATGTCGGTGAAGGTGAAGCAGCGCTCGTTGCCGTCGTCGTCACACCACAGCAGGGCACGCTTGTCCGGTTCGACGCGAGCCCATTCATCGATGACGTCGTAGCCGAAGTTGAAGTCGGCCGGCACCTCGATCTTGAAGTTGTCGCGGAAGTCCTCGTACGAGTCGAACTCGATGCGAGGGCAGTATTTCTTCAGAAGGTAGTCCACGTACGTTCCTTACTCGGTGATGATGGTGACGAACTTGGCGGGCTTATCACCACCGCACTTCTGTCCATGCGGGTGGCTGGGGTTGAAGTAGATGCAGTCACCCTCTTCGAGCGCGATGTGCTTGTCGTCGAAGGTGACGATGACCGTGCCCTCGAGCACCAGGTTGAACTCCTGGCCCGTGTGGGTCACGAGTTCCGCCTCCGCATCGCTGGGGTCCAGGATGACCAGCAGCGGCTGCATGATCTTGCCGGTGTAGCGCCACGCCAGATCCTGGAAGCGATAGCCGGGCGTGCGCTCCACATCGCGACCCTGTCCCTTGCGCACCACCTGGAATGTGTTGAGCTTGGCGGCCGTACCGGTGAGGATCTCCGTGAACTCCACGCCAAAGGTGTTGGCCATGTGGTAGATGGCGGAGATGGGCACATCCTCGCCCGTCGCCTCCCACTCCAGATAGGTGGGGACGTCGACCTCGAGTTCCTCGGCCATCTCCTCGACCGTGTAATCGCAGGCCTCACGGAGGCCTTTGATACGCAGTCCGATCTCATTGAATACGGTCATCGCAGCTCCTTAGAGGCTCATGCCCAGGCGGAGCGCCTTCTTGTTGGGCTCGAGCAGGTGCGCCTTCTTGGGAGGCACGCAGGCCTCGATCGCCTTGAACAGCGTCTCCTCCTCGCAGAAATGCGTCTCCTTCCACAGCTTGCCAACCATGACCACGTTGGCCAGACCCTTGAGGCCGTTCTCCTCGGCAAGCTGGGAGAAGGGCGCCGTGAACGTGGAGACGCCTTCGACGTCCTTCACGTTGGGGCAGAGCACGCTGTCCGCGAGCACGACGGCGCCGGGAACGACGGAGCCGATGAACTTATCATACGAAGGCTGGTTCATCGCGAAGAGCACGTTGGGCTCGAGCACCAGGGGCGAACCGATGGGCTCGTCGCTGATGCACACGCTGCAGTTGGCGGTACCGCCGCGCATCTCGGGGCCGTAGGACGGCATCCAGGAGAGCTCGCGGTCCTCGAACAGCGCGCTCTCGACCACGACCTTGCCCGCGAAGAGCACGCCCTGGCCACCGAAACCGGCGAAGACCATGTTGAAATCGCGTCCCATGGCTAGTCCCTCCCCTGCATGGCGATGGGGCAGTCCTTGGCACGGGCGGCCGCGGCTTCGGCGATGTCCTTGAAGCCCTCGGCGCGAACGTCCTTGTAGACGCCCAGCGGGTAGTAGGGAAGCATGTTCTCGCCCAGCCACTTGAGCGCGTTCTGAGGTGACATACCCCAGTTGGTGGGGCAGGTGCTCACGACTTCGACGATGCTGTAGCCAACGCCCTCGATCTGGTAGGTGAAGGCCTTCTCGATGGCCTTCTTGGCGGCACGGACGTTCTTGGGGCAATCGACGGTGACGCGCTCCGCGTAGGCGACGCCATCCAGGTCGCGCAGCAGCTCACACACACGCACGGGGTAACCGGCGGTGGCCACGTCGCGGCCATAGGGGCTCGTCTGGGTGACCTGGTTGGGCAGGCTGGTGGGGGCCATCTGGCCACCGGTCATGCCGTAGATGGCGTTGTTCACGAAGATGACGGTGATCTTCTCACCACGCGTGGCGGCATGCACGGTCTCGGCCATACCGATGGACGCCAGATCGCCGTCGCCCTGGTACGCGAAGACGACGTTGTCCGGGTTGACGCGCTTGATGGCAGTCGCAACCGCGGGCGCACGGCCATGGGCGGCCTCGACGCAGTCGCAGTTGAAGAAGTTGTAGGCCAGAACGCTGCAGCCAACGGGCACGACGCCCACGGTCTTGCCTTCGATGCCCAGCTTGTCCAGGGCCTCTGCCACCAGGCGGTTGATGATGCCGTGGGTACAACCGGGGCAGTACGAGAACTGCGCATCGGTGAGAGCGTGGGGACGCTGGAAGACGACCTTACCGGTACTCGCCATGTTACTCAGCCTCCTTCGCGGTGGCGCCATCGAGTGCGGCGGCCATCTCCTTGATCTTGCCAAAGACCTCGACAGGCGTGGGGATGATGCCGCCGGTGCGGCCATAGAACTCGACGGGAGCCTCGTCGCGCAGCGCGAGTCGCACGTCCTCGATCATCTGGCCCATGTTCATCTCGACGGAGAGGTAGGCCTTGGCAGTCTTGAGGGTCTCGCGCAGGCCATCCACGGGGAAGGGCCACAGCGTGATGGGACGGATCATACCGGCCTTGATGCCAGCGGCGCGCGCCTTCATGACGGCGCTGCGGGCGATGCGGGAGCTGGCACCGAAGGCCACCAGCACGATCTCCGCATCTTCAGTCTGGTAGGCCTCGAAGCGCTGCTCGTTGGCCTTGATGACCTCATAGCGCTCGTAGCGGGCGATGTTGTAGCGCTCCAGCTCCGCGGGATCCAGGTAGAGCGAGGTCACGATGTTGTGCTCGCGAGCCAGGCCGGTGCCAGTGGCAGCCCAGGGCTTATCCGCCGCGTCCTTGACCTCTTTGGGCTCGGGCAGGATGACGGGCTCCATCATCTGGCCCAGCATGCCGTCGGCCAGGATCATGACAGGGGTGCGGTACTGGTCGGCCACGTCGAAGGCACGGTACATGCAGTCGGCCATCTCCTGAACGGTGGAGGGCGCGTAGACGATCATCTGGTAGTCGCCGTGACCCAGCGCCTTGGTGGCCTGCCAGTAGTCGCTCTGGCTGGGCTGGATGCTGCCCAGACCCGGGCCACCGCGCATGACGTTGATGATGACGGCGGGCAGATCGGCACCGGCGATGTAGGAGACGCCCTCGCTCTTGAGCGAGATGCCGGGGCTGGAACTGGAGGTCATGGCACGCGCGCCGGCGGCACTGGCACCGTAGACCATGTTGATGGCGGCCACCTCGGACTCAGCCTGCAGGTAGGTGCCACCGATCTTGGGCATGCGCTTGGCCATGTAGGCGGCCAGCTCGGTCTGCGGGGTGATGGGGTAGCCGAAGAAGAAGCGGCAACCGCTGCGGATGGCGGCCTCGGCCAGAGCCTCGTTACCCTTCATCAGTACTTTCTTGTTCTCTGCCATGCCACTCACCTACCTGTAGACCGTGATGGCCACGTCGGGGCACATGGTGGCGCAGGTGCTGCAACCACTGCAGTTGGCGTCGGCCTTCAAGCGCGCGGGATGGTAGCCCTTGGCGGTCAGCTTGTTGGGATCGAGTTCGATGCACTCGCGGGGGCAGAACGAGATGCACAGGCCGCAGCCCTTGCAATAACGCTCGTCGACGGTGATCATCGGCATCCTTCTACCTCGACTTTCTCTCAAGGGGGATACGTGTATCCTCGTAGCATACACGCTCCATGCAGGTGGAGTGAACGCGAGGGCGGCGGGCGCGCTGTATGCAGGGGATAAGCGCAGCTGCTTGTGGGAAGGCTATGGAGGGATGCCGTGACGCTCAGTCGAGCGGGCCGGGGATGCAGGTCGTGCGCGATGCGATGTGCTCCACATGCACCTCGATGCCATACAGCTTGCTCATGGACTCGTTGGTTATGACCTCACTGGCCTCCCCCATCGACGCCACATGGCCCTTGGACATGATGGCGGTGCGCCCATGAAGCTCCAGCGCGTGGTCGGGGAAATGGGTCGTCATGAGCACGCCCATGCCACGGTCGCGCAGGCGGTTGACCAGCTGCACGAACTTGTAGGCGTTGCCGAAGTCGAGATGCGCGGTGGGCTCATCGAGGATGAGCAGTTCGGGCGCCTGTGCCAGGGCGCTGGCGATCATCACGAGTTGTCTCTCGCCACCGGAGATCTGCGTGTATGGCTGGTTGGCAAGGCGGTCGATGCCCAGGTACTCGAGCTGTTCCATGGCCGCGACGCGGTCCTCGTGGCTGGGGTTGGCGAAATAGCCCATCCGCGCCGTGCGACCCATGGTCACGATGTCGATCACGGGGTATGCGAACGACGGCGTGTGGCTTTGCGGGATGTAGGCGATCTTGCGCGCGAAGTCCCTGGGGTGGTAGCTGGTCACCGGTTTGCCATCGACGAGGATGCTCCCCTTCTGCACATGGAAGGCGCCGATGATGCACTGCAACAGCGTGCTCTTGCCCTGGCCGTTGCTACCCAGGATGCACATGACGTCGGGGGTCTCATACGTGAGCGAGAGGTTCTCCAACACGTTGCGCTCGCCGGTGTACCCGAAGGTGATGTCATTGACTTCGAGCTTCATCACCAATTCACCTTCTTCTTGTAGATGAAGTAGAGGAACATGGGCACACCTATGATGCCGGTGATGACACCTATGGGTATCTCGACGGCGGCAAGGGTGCGGCAGATGTCGTCTATCACCAGCAGGTAGCAGATGCCCAGCGAAACGGAAGCGGGAATGAGCCTGCGGAAGTCCGGACCCACCAGCATGCGGGCGAGATGCGGCACCACGATACCCACCCAGCCGATGATGCCGGCCAAGCTCACGGAGAGCGCCGTGAGCATGCTCGATGCGCCCACGACCACGGCACGGTCGCGACGCACGTTGATGCCGAACGAGCGTGCCTCCTGGTCACCCAATGCGAGCACGTTGGTGCGCCAGCGATACAGGAACACCACGATCAGGCAGAGCACGTAGAAGGGGACGATCTTGAGCAGCGAGTCGAAACCGACGCCGGAAAGCGAACCCATGAGCCAGTAGACGATCTGGGGCAGTTTCTCGGTGGGGTCGGCGGTGAACTTGAGCAGCGACACCAACGACGAGAAGAGCGCGCCTATGAGCATACCGGCCAGCACCAGGGTCACGGTGTTGCGACGCCCGCGCGAAGCGATGAGGAAGGTGAGCGCTACGGCCAGCAGACCGAACGCGACCGCGAAGAGTTGCACGAACGCGGCACCCAGCGAGAGCACGATGGCCAGTGCGGCACCAAAGCCCGCGCCGTTGCTCACGCCCAGCGTGTAGGGACTCGCGAGCGGGTTCTTGAAGATGCCCTGGAATACGGCACCGGCCACGGAGAGGCCGGCGCCCACCAGGGCCGCGGAGATCACGCGCGGCAGACGCACGTCCCAGATGATGCTCGCGCTGAGCGAACTCACATCGCTGGGCATGTTACCCGTGATGTGCCCCAGCAGGACGCGGATGACCTGGCTGGGTGTCACGTGATAAGCGCCTATGGCGAGCGAGAACAGGAACAACACGATGGGCAGGATGATGAGCACCAGGCCCACGGAGGTGTTCCAGAAGCCTGAATGCTTGGGTTTGGATGCGACTTCCGCTCCTTCGGCGGTCACCATGCGCACGTCTTCATCGGTGTCAGCCACGGGGTCTCCTTCACATGCGAAGCCCCGGGCGGGGTGAACCGCCCGGGGCACAGGGGCTTATCTGATGGCTACTTCACGGTATCGGAGAACTTGATGCCGTAGAACTGCTGGTAGAAGGCCTCGGCACGATCCTGGACCTCCTTGGCGGAAACCTTGTCCGGATACAGGGTGTGGGCCAACCACAGCTCGCCCAGAGCCATGGAGTCGGTGTCGGGGTTGCCCCAGGGCTTGGTCCAATAGGGGGCCTCGATGACCTTGCCGGCCTTGACGGCGCGAACCTCGGCATAACCGGGGTCGGTGGTGATGGTCTTGTAGTCCTCCGGATAGCGATCCTGGGTGATGATCACGTCCGGATCCCACTTGGCCACGAGCTCGGCATTGAAGTCGGTGTTGCCCTGGACGCCCGCGAGAGCGACGGCATTCACAGCACCTGCGCGCAGCAGCTGGCAGCCAACGTACTTGTCATTGCCGTAGGCGATCTTGTTGGCGAGCACGGCGACCTTCACGCGGTCGGCATCCGCGATGTTGCCAACGGCCTTGTCGACAAGAGCACGGCTCTCCTCGACGAAGCTCCAGATGTTGGCGGCCACATCGTCCTTGCCGGAGATCTTGCCCAGCGTGGTGATGGCCCACTGGAGACCCTCGGTGTAGGCGGCGTCCGCATTGGCCAGACGCGGGTTCTGCGCCTGGGCCTGCTTGCCCTCGCCGCGCAGGCTGATGACGACGACGGGGATACCCAGGTCCTTGATCTGCTTCATGGCGTCCTCGGGAGCCTGGCTGGCGGCGATGACGACATCGGGCTGCAGCTCGGCGATCTTCTCGACGTTCCACTCGGACAGGCCACCGGGGGTGGGCATGCTCTCGATACCCGGGAAGACCGTGGTCATGTAATCGCCCAGGTTCTTCTTCCAGCTATCCACGACGCCCACGATGCGATCCTGCGCGCCCAGCTGGCACAGCATGTCCAGGCAGTGGTGCTGCAGGACCACGATGCGCTCGCAGGGAACCAGCAGGCTCACGTCGTAATCGTTCTGGTCCTTGAACTTCCACTCGGTCTTGGCGGCAGGCTCGGGGGTCTGGTCGTCGGGAGTGTCGTTACCGTCTGCGGGCTTCTGCCACGGTGCCGTGCATGCATTGATGCCGAACATCATCACGGTGACGCCACTGATTGCAGCGAACTTGAGGAACGCACGACGGTCCACGATCACATGGTTACGATCTTCCATTTCGGAGTTTCCTTCCTTGTCAGGCCTGCGTATCCACCACGCAAGCTCTATGGGAATATTATTCTTAGCAAAAAATAGTGTCAATAAAGAATAGAGTTACAGGGAGCACGAGTGGAGCGATGTGTTGCAGTTGAGTCGTGTGGAGCGTGACGAACGGTGGCGAAACGCAACAGGATTCGTGGATAAGAACATTCTTCCTTGAGACGTGATTCGGGCCTAGGGCATACTGCAGTTGTCAGCAGGGAGCTGACGCGAAACCACCAAGAACCGGCCGGGAGAGCCGGCCGAAACGAAAAGGAGAGACACCATGAAGATTTCCGCTCGCAACCAGATCAAGGGTACCGTCAAGTCCGTCAAGGAGGGTGCCGTCAACGCCGTCGTCGTCATCTGCCGTGGCAACCACAACCCCATCAAGGCCGACATCACCATGGAAGCCGTTCGTG
>JAFRFV010000128.1 GCA_017434185.1 Coriobacteriales bacterium | reverse complement strand
TCCTCGACCTCGGCACTGGGAGCAGCGGTGGCCTTGGACATCACGATGCCAACGATCAGACCAGCCACAGCGCCGGGCAGGATCTCGTAGATGCCCGTGCTGGCGAGGAAGGCGAGCCAGCAGATGTCGACCACGGCGCCCGCCACGATGGAGGCCACGGCGCCCTGGAAGGTGAAGCGCTTCCAGAACAGGCTCAGCATGATGGCGGGACCGAAGGCGGCGCCGAAGACGCCCCAAGCGTTGGACACGAGGCCCATGATGGAGGCGCTGTTGGGATTCGCGGCGATGACCACGGCGATGATCGCGATGCCCAGAACCACGTAACGACCAACCCAGAGCATCTCCTTGTCGGTAGCCTCACCCTTGCGCACGACGGGCTTGTAGACGTCGCTCGCGAAGGCGGAGGCGGCGGCGAGCAGCTGGCTATCGGCGGTGGACATGGACGCAGCCAGAACGGCGGAGAGCAGGATACCGGAGAGCAGCGCCGGGAAGAGGATGCGAACCATCTGGATGAAGACGGTGGAGTTCGAATTGATGGTCTCGTCGAAGCCCAGGAAGAGACGACCGATGACGCCCACGAACAGAGCGAGCACGAGGATGAGCGTCGTCCAAGCGATACCGATCTTGGCGGACTTCTTCATCTCATGCTGGGAGCGCAGGCTCATGAAGCGGATGATGATGTGCGGCATACCGAAGTAACCGATACCCCATGCCAGACCGGAGACTATATCCTTCCAGCTGGCCACCGGGTTCCAGAAGTCGGGCGTGCCAGCGAGAGCGGTCGCTTGCGCAGCGCTGCTGAAGTCGACGATCGTGCACGCGAACAGCGGGACGAACATGAGAGCCGCCAAGATGAGCAGTGCTTGGACGACGTCGGTCCAGCACACCGCGTTGAAGCCACCCAGGAAGGTGTAGACGATGATGATCGCCGCAGCCACGAACATGGCCACCTGCGCGTCGATGCCCAGCACGGTGTTAAACAGGGTGCCGCAGGCCTTGACGCTGGAGGCGGCGTAGATGGTGTATGCGAACAGGAAGACCACGGCGCAGATGATCTGCAACACCTTGGAGCTCGCGAGGAAGCGGTTGGTCAGGTACTGCGGGATGGTGATGGAGTCATCGCACACGACGCTGAACTTGCGCAGACGCGGCGCCTCGAAGATCCAGCTCAAGGCGTAGCCAATCAGCAGACCGATGGCGATCCAGGCCTGGCCCATGCCCAGCGCGTAGATGCTGGTGGGCAGACCCATGAGCACCCATGCGCTCATGTCGCTCGCGCCGGCTGAGAGGCCCGCGACGAAGGGGCTCATCTGGCGGTCGCCCAAGAAGTAGGTCTTCTCGCCACCGTTCTTGTTCTTGATGAAGAAGTACACGCCTATGCCCACCAAGACACACAGGTACAAGACGAATACCGCGGACTCGATAACGCTTCTGTCCATCACTCTCTCCCTTTCCTGCTCGGGAATCTGGTTCCCACGCCGTTACTTGCCAGGG
Source organism: Coriobacteriales bacterium (assembly GCA_017434185.1). Lineage (GTDB taxonomy): Bacteria > Actinomycetota > Coriobacteriia > Coriobacteriales > RUG844 > RGIG2431. The sequence continues at coordinate 1,450 of JAFRFV010000128.1, read as the reverse complement.
AACCTGGTTCCCATATCCTCACCCTGGATCGCCCCATAGATGGCGTCAGGGGTCTTGCCGTTCAGGATCACCACGTCGATGCCCTTGGCGGTGGCACGCTGGGCCGCCGCGAGCTTGGTCTTGATGCCGTCGGAGCCGCGTCGCGAACCCCGCACCGCCACCAGCCGCGCTTCCAAACTCGCATCGATGTGCTCGATGCGCCCGATGGGTTGCGCATCACTGTCGATCAAGGGGTCCTTATCGTAGAACCCATCGATATCGCTCAGGATGAGCAGCTGCTTGGCACAACAGAGCTCGGCCACCACCGCGGAGAGCAGGTCGTTGTCACCAAAGACGCTGTCCTCCCCTTCGATCTCGCGGCTCACCACTGGGTCGTTCTCGTTCACGACGGGGATGACGCCCAGATTGAGCAGCGTATCGAAGGTGCTCGTGAGATTGGCGCGCGCACTCGCCTGCTCGATGTCGTCGGCCCCCAGCAGGATCTGGGCGATGGTCTGCCCGTAATCCGCGAAGAGCCGGTCGTACAGATGGATCATGCTGCACTGCCCTACCGCGCTCACCGCCTGCTTCATGCGCAGGTTGCCGGGCTGCGCCTTGAGCCCCAGCTTGGTGGCGCCCATGACGATGGCACCCGAGCTCACCAGCACCACGTCGTAGCCCTGGTTGTGCACGTCGGCCAGCACACGCACCAGACGCTCGGTCGCGCGCAGATCGCTCTTGCCGGACTCGTTCATCAGGGTGGAGGTTCCCACCTTGACCACGATCCTATTGCCGTAGAGCGCCATGCACACTCCCCTACCGTCCGTCTTCACGATGCGCACAGTATGCCATTGCTGGACAAATGCGAGAAGCGAATATAATTCATCAGTGGTATGATATTTCATCATACATGCAGATAAGCGCGGCTATAACGGGAGATATGAGCATGGATACGAACTTGCAGAAGTACCAAGCGTTCGTGCGAACGGCGGAACTGGGAAGCTTCAGCAAAGCTGCACAGGAGCTGCACTACTCGCAATCGGGCGTGAGCCGCATGGTGGCGGACCTCGAGCGCGATTGGCAGGTCACCCTGTTGGAGCGCCGCCACGGGGGCGTGCGTCTCACCTCCGATGGCACCAAGCTGCTCCCACTGGCCAAGAGCGTAGTCGCGGAGGCCGGCAAGCTGCAGATGGAAGTCGACAGCATCAATGGCCTGCAGAGCGGTCTCGTGCGCATCGGCACCTTCAGCAGTGTGGCGCCCAGTTGGCTTCCCAACATAATCAAGCGTTTCCAAGCGGCATACCCCGCCATCGACTACGAGATCGTGCTGGGTGATTACGCTCAGATCGAGACCTGGTTGCTGGAGGGCGCCATCGACTGCGGTTTCACGCGCATGCCAGCCCACCCCGATCTCGAGGCCAGCTTCCTGGAGCAGGACAAGCTCATGGCGGTGCTGCCGCTGGAGCATCCG
>JAFRFV010000127.1 GCA_017434185.1 Coriobacteriales bacterium | reverse complement strand
ATTCGAGGCAGTGGCACAGCGACTATGCACGTAGCGAGAGTGACACACTCAAAGGCACTGCATTCCAGGACTCGGGCTACGACTACAACTGCAGCACGAAGTCGCAGATCGAGGATCCCCGAGTCTTCTTCGTCCAGCTGAAAGCCATCGCCCGGGCGCTGGGCCATGCTCTTCCGGCGAGATTGACGCAGCGTCGGCTCGCGGAGTTCTACCGCTTGCGCATGGAGCTGTCGCCCGACTGGCTGGGGCGTGCCGATGCTCTCGCTCGTCGCATCGATTTCCCACGCGGTCTGCCGTGACTTCCGCCCCGCGTCCGCGCCGGCGCCTACAGCCCCAGCAGGCGCGCGGCGTTGCTGTACAGGATCGCGTCCTGCTCCTGCTGCGTGAAGTCCAGGCGGCGGAAGCGCTCGAGCGACGCCGCCGTGGTCACCCAGGGGCTGTCGCTGCCAAAGAGCACGCGGTCGCAGCCGTGGGCCCGGCAGGCGGTCACGATCGACTCGTCGCTTATCCGATCGATCCCCAGATACCAGGCCAGGTCGATGTACCCGGGGCGCCCGGGCATGGGCGTGGGATCCGCGTACAACGCCCCGTTGCCGCCCAGATGCGCCAGCACCGTGCGCTCGTAGGGGTAGTGGGCGAAGAACGCGTCGAAGTCGGTCTTCCAGTCCGGCACGCTGGGCGTGTCCAGGCCGGTGCCGGAGTGGAACACCAGCACCAGGCCGTGCTCGATGATGGCCTCGTACAGCGGGAAGATGCTCTCATCCTGGGGGCGGAAGTGCTGCAGGAGCGGGTGCATCTTGACGCCCTTGAAGCCCGCGGCGGCGATGTCGGCCACCGTACGTGCGGGGTCGGGCGTGTCGGGGTGGATGGCAGCGAAGGGCACGATGCGCTCGTGTCCCAGGTAGCGGGAAGCCCAGCGGTTGATCGTGTCCACTTGGCGCGGCTTGGTGGCGACCGGCAGGATGACGCCCTTATCCACAGCGCAGGAATCGAAGTGCTTCAGCAGCGCGCCCACGGTGCCCGGGATCTTGAAGGCACCCTGCGGGCCGATGCGTCGCAGCTCGCTGGCCTCCACCAGCGTGGCGATGCGGTCGTCCCAGCAATGCACGTGACAGTCGATGATGGGCATGGTCCCTCCAAGTTGCCCGCGGGTGACGCGGGTGTTCCGTTCAATGGGGATACGATACCGCTTGCAGCGCCACCCACAAGCTCGAATCCCGCCCAATCGCAGGCAAACCTTTGACAAACGGCCGGCGCGGTGCTTATATATCTTTTGCTCGTTTGAGCGCATGCGCGGCATTACCTCAGTTGGATAGAGGGTCTGACTACGAATCAGAACGCCGGCGGTTCGAGCCCGTCATGCCGCGCCACTCGCATCCTCCTGGCAGCCCATCGCGGCTGCCAGTTCTGTTTTGGCGGATAAGTGCCGCGTCTCCCGTTGCTACCCAGGCGGAACTCCCCTAGAATCAATCAGGAGTGTGCGCATCGCGCAGCGCTGCCGTATACCCAACGATGCAGTTCGAATGCAGTATCGGCCGCCTTCCTTGAAGGGAGCAGGGGTGGGCAAGTTCGACGGGCACGAGGAACTCCACGACATCTATCCGGAGTTCAATCCGCCCATAGAGAAGATGCTCGGCCACAAGACCAAGACGCCCAAGGCGCGGTTCTTGAACGCCCTTCTCACGGTCGCCGTCGTGGCGGCCATGTCCCCCGTCTTCCTGAACCCCTCCTTCGCAGCCCATCTCACGCAACTCGAGCAGACCACCGCCCGGGTCGACGTCAAGGCACGTCTGGGGCTGTCCCAGTACGATTACCCCATCGAATACCGCCTGTACCAGCTGCGCGACATCGACTGGCAGCTGGACAGCAACGGCAACCATCTGTATTCCGCCATCGAGCTTGACCCGCGCCCGCCGCAGGACAAGTACACGATCGAGCGTCTCGTTCAGGCCGGGCCGATCGAGCAGGTCAACACGCAACTGTATTTCGAGGGTCTCGAGCCCGGCGCCACCTATCTCGTGCTGCTCTACCAGGACAGCGAAGCGATCGACCTGATCGAGGCCTTCGACTGCGAGCTCGTATTCAGTCTGCCGGCTGCGCCGCCTGCGCCGCCCGAGCCCATCCCGCCCGCGCCCGAGCCCATCCCGCCCGCGCCCCAGCCGGAGCCCGAGCCTCAGCAGCTGCCGCCGCCGGATGACTACGAGCCGTATCCCGAGACCACGCCCATCATCATCGACCCGCCCATCTATCCGGACGATCCGCCGGCCGAGCCCGACACGCCTCCGGACGAGCCTGATGAGCCGCCCATCAAGATCACCGCCACCCCGGATATCTACGGCTACCGCACGTTCAGCACGGATGTGCCCCAGCCCACCATCGACACCTACAACGCTACGCTCAGCTTCCCCGATGGCCTGGGTGACGTACAGGATCTGGTGGCCTTCGATGCGGCATCTCAGGCCCCCAACACCTCCGGACGTCTCTATGTGTATGTGGATAAGGGCACTGCGAACGAGCGCATCCTGGAGATCAGACCCGGCGATCCCAGCGTGACCATCGACCACGATGCCGATGGCCGCGTGACCGGTGTCACGATCTCCGACTCCACTGAGGTCACTCCCGACGGCATGACGGAAGGCAGCCATACCTTGAGTGCGGAGATCGTCGTGCTCGACGATGATGCTGGTGAGACCTCCTACGAGTCCGACGAGGCCAGCTTCGATGTATCGCTCATGGCCATGCCGGGGGTCACGTTCAACGTCGATGATGTGTGGGCGTACCACTACGTCGGGACACCGGGCGGTTACACGGTCCAAATCGAATACAGCGTCTATGTGGACGAGTTGGAGATCCCGGTTGGCACCAGTAGTTTCCTGGATGAACTCTACGACAACGGTGGAAGCTTCTTCCTGTCTCTGTGCAACAGGTCAACAGGTCTCTCCGATGGCGCCGATACGGACACGGACGATGGAAGCGTCTACACCGCTTACTACGCCCAGTATGGGACAAGCTGGGATGACGGTTCCGATGCCGACTATTTCCTGTCGGAATTCTATGATGCAAGCACCGAGACGCTGACCATCCCGTACATTCTCGAGATCACCTATGAGTTCGATGTGACGCACAATGGCGAGACCGTGACCTATGAGAATCGCCCGGGCGAAGAGGGCACCCTCACCTGTCACATGGATCCGCCCTGATGACACACCCTGAACCCTGACTTCGGGCTCTGAGCGAAGCGCTTATCCCGGTGAACCGCGAACCCGCCCCGTACGAAACGACAGGAGGAGATCATGGCGCAGAACGGCAACAACAACGATCAGATGAAAGAGGCGATGAAATTCATATTCGCCTTGCTCGCGTTCGTTCTCATACTCTTCGTGGGTAAGATCAAGTGGCTGGGTAAGGCCAGCGCCGAGGCGGGCTCCCGCGTCGAGCAGATCTTCTCCACGGACCTTGGCGGCATCCACATCACCTTGGGCACCATCCTGGCGGTGATCGCGGTCCTGCTGTTCATGTACATCCTGGTGAAGGTGGTCAACTTCGTCATTCCCAAGTTGGCCAAGAGCGATCGCAGCAAGACCGTCGTCAACATGATCACCAACATCATCAGTTGGATCGGCGTCATCCTGGCGGTCGTCTGGGCGCTGTCCGTGCTGGGTCTCGACCCCGCGGCCGCCTTCGCCAGCATAGGCATCGTCGCCTTGATCATCGGCTTCGGTGCGCAGAGCCTGATCGAGGATGTCATCAGCGGCCTGTTCCTGGTCTTCGAGAACCAGATCAACGTGGGTGACGTGGTGGTGCTCGATGATTTCCGCGGTACCGTGAAGCGCATCGGCATGCGCACCACCAGCATCGTCGATCCCGGCGGCAACTACAAGATCGTCAACAACTCCAGCATCCGCAACATGCAGAACCGCAGCCTCGCGTCGTCGCTGGCCATCTGTGACATCGGCATCACCTACGACGAGGACGTGCGCCGCGTCGAGGACATCATGTCCGGGCTCTTCGCGCAGATGTACGAGGCCAACCAGGACGTTTGGCTGGCCGCGCCCTATTATCTGGGCGTGCAGGAGATCGGTGATTCCGGCATCATCCTGCGCTACGCCGTCGAGTGCGTCGAGTCCAAGTTCTTCCCCGCCAAGCGTCGTCTCAATCGCGCCATCCGTCTGGCCTTCGCCGACAACGGCATCACGATTCCCTACAAGCAGGTGGACGTGCACAACAAGTAGGATCGCTCCTGTATATGCATGTGATAAGCGCGGCGGTCCCTTGGGGCCGTCGCGTCGTTACGGGGCGCTTGCCGTTCGCGCAACAAACGCTTGCGGTGTGTCGTGCGCTCGACTAAGATTCACATCTGCACGCGGACTTGGCTCAGCTGGTAGAGCACGACCTTGCCAAGGTCGGGGTCGCGGGTTCGAACCCCGTAGTCCGCTCCATGAATTCGAAAGCCGCCCATCCGGGCGGCTTTTTGTGTCTTGGACTGCGGGAGTGCGGGGCTTATCCCATGCGGTATACTGTGCGCATACGGGATCTCAACGCAGCAGGAGGGGCGCATATGGCAGCGGGCAATCGCAAACAGGTGGCGGTGATCGGTGGCGGAGCGGCTGGCCTCATGGCTGCCATCGCGGCTGCCAGGCAGGGCGCGAACGTGATCATCTACGAGGCCGCCGACCGTGTGGGCAAGAAGCTCCTGCGTACGGGCAACGGCCGCTGCAATTATGCGAATGAGCGCATCCTTCCGTTGAAAGATTACCATAATGGTGAATTCGTGGCGCAGGTGCAGGCTGCCGCGCCCATCGACCCCATCATGGAACTGGAGCGTCTGGGCCTGTGGGGTCGCGCGGATGATGCCGGCCGCCTCTACCCGCTGAGCAACAAGGCCAACAGCGTACTCAACGTGCTGCGCATGCATACCGCGCGCCTGGGCGTGCAGGAGCGCTGCGATTTCCCCGTCGCCGACATCCGCCTGGACCCCAGCGGAGTGCGCCCGCCCTTCATCGTGAGCGCCCAAGACGGGCGTTTCGCCCGCGCGGATGCCTTGGTGCTCGCTCCCGGTGGCGACAGCAACGCGCTCTGGCGCCTGTTCAGCCATCCCACCGTCAAGTGCCACCCGGTGCTCGCGCCCCTGGCCACCGCATCCGCGCCCATCAAGGGCTTGAGCGACATCCGCATCCAGGCGAGCGCCAAGCTCACCTCGCCCGACGGCAGCTGCAAGGCCCAGGACAGCGGCGAGCTGCTCTTTCGCGACTACGGCGTGAGCGGCATCATGATCTTCGACCTCTCGCGTTACGCGAGCGCGGGGGACATGCTGCATCTTGACCTGCTGCCCGACTTCGACGCCTTCGAACTGCTCGACCGCTTCAAGAAGCGCCTCGAGGCGGGGCAGTGGCCCAGCGCAGTGGGCTTTCTGGAGGGCATCTTCCACGAACGCGTGTCGCAGGCGGTCTGCCGTGCAGCGCACATCGCCCCCAACGCACCCGCGACCTCGATCGACCTGGCCGAACTCGTCATGGTCATCAAGGACTTCCCGCTGCTGGTGCGCGGCATCGGCGACGCCAAGCAGGCGCAGGCCATGCGCGGCGGCGCGACCGTGGATGCCTTCGACCCCGTCACACTGGAGTCGCGCCTGGTGCCCGGCCTCCACGGTGCGGGCGAGTCGCTTGACGTGGACGGTCGCTGCGGCGGCTTCAACCTGTACTGGGCGTGGCTCTCCGGTCTGGTGGCGGGCACCCACGCCGGCCTGCCCGACGCGGACTGACACATGCTCGAACTGCGCAACATCAAACTCCCGCTTGATTCCGGCCTGCCCGGTGGCGAAGCTCTCATGACGCGCGCCGCGCTGTACGCGCTCGCGCCCCACGGCGTGGTGGAGGAGCAGCTCGTGCAGGTCACGCTGCATAAGCGCAGCGTGGACGCGCGCCGCAAGAGCGACGTGCACTTCGTGGCGACGCTGCTGGTCGAACTCGCGGATGCAGCACTCGAATCGCGCCTCCTTCAAGCGGGGGATAAGGACATCGCCCCGCACGTTCCCGCTCCTGACCCGCTCGAGGGGTTGGCGGAAATCGACGGGGGGCTCTCGCAGCGGGGGCCCTCGCTTGAGGACCGTTCCGCTCGAACCCCCGCTGCTGCGCCCCAGGGCATTCCTCCACGTCCCGTCGTGGTGGGTGCGGGACCTGCGGGCCTGTTCGCGGCGCTTCTGTTGGCGCGCGCGGGCTTGCAGCCGCTCGTGCTCGAGCGCGGCGAGGTCATCGAGCAGCGTTCCCGCACCGTGGCCGCCTACGATGCCGGCGCGCCGCTCGATCCCGATTCCAACGTGCAGTTTGGTGAGGGCGGTGCCGGCTGCTTCAGCGACGGCAAGCTGACCACCAACATCACCGACCCGCTGTGCAACTACGTCACCAGCACTTTCGTGGAGGCGGGCGCACCGCCGGAGATCCTGTGGCAGGCCCGGCCCCACCTCGGCAGCGACAGACTGCCGGGCGTGGTGCGCAACCTGCGCGAGCGCATCATCGCCCTGGGCGGCACCTTCCGCTTCGGCTGCATGCTTACGCGCGTCATCACGGGCGCGGATGGCGCGCTTCAAGCCATCGAAGTGGCGGATAAGCGCGACGCCCACAGCTTCCACGACGCCACACCCGAGACCATCGCCTGTGGCACGCTCGTGCTCGCGTGCGGGCATTCGGCGCGCGAGACCTATGCGATGCTGCACGAAGAGGGCGTGGACCTGCAGCAGAAACCCTTCAGCGTGGGCGTGCGCATCGAGCACCTGCAGAGCGACGTGAACGCGGCGCAGTACGGCGCCCGTGCCGCTGCCCATCCCGCGCTGGGCGCCGCCGACTACAAGCTCTCATGTCACCTGCCCAATGGTCGTGGTGTCTACACCTTCTGCATGTGCCCCGGCGGGCAGGTCATGGCCAGCGCGAGCGAGCCGGGCATGCTCGTGACCAACGGCATGAGCCGCTTCGCCCGCGACGCCGCCAACGCCAATGCCGCCTTCCTGGTGGGTGTGGGGCCGGCCGACTTCGGCAGCGCGCATCCGCTGGCCGGTATCGAGTTCCAGCGCCGGATCGAGCGCGCCGCCTTCGAGCTTGGCGGCGGCACCGGCAGCGCCCCCGCGCAACGCCTGGGGGATTTCATGGCTGCAATCAGTGAGAAGGCCCCTTCTCCGAGAGGCCACCGCGAAATCGCCATCTTGCAGCCATCCTTTTCGCGTGGCGTTGCGTGGCGCGCGCTCGACGACTGTCTGCCCGCGTTCGTATGCGACTCGCTGCGGCAGGCGGTGCCCCTCTTCGCGCGCAAACTCGCCTGCTTCGACGACCCCAACGCCATCCTGACCGCAGCCGAGACCCGCAGCAGTGCACCCGTGCGCATCGTGCGCGGCGCGAACCTGCAATCCAGTTGCCCGGGCCTCTACCCCTGCGGCGAGGGTGCGGGCTACGCGGGTGGTATCATGTCGGCTGCCGTGGACGGGCTGCGTGTGGCGCAGGCGATCCTGCGGCAACGGGGGTTCCTGCCTTCGTGAGCGAAGCGCTTATCCCCTGTGCTTGATCAAGGAAAGGAAGCGGATACATGCTCTTCAAGGACATCTCGATCTTCGACGGTGGCTTCAAGCTCCACGAGCACCAGTATGTGGGCGTGGACACGAGTGGGCGCATCGCTTACATCGGCGACGGCGCACCGGCGGACCCCGACGCATACGGCGAGGTCTACGACGGGCGTCGCAAGCTGCTCATGCCCGGCATGTTCAACGCGCATGCGCACGCTCCCATGACCCTGCTGCGCGGTTATGCCGAGAACCTGCCCCTGCAGCGTTGGCTCTTCGAGATGGTCTTCCCCTTCGAGGCAAAGATGACCGACGACGACGTGCTGCCCGCCATGCGTCTGGCGGTGGCCGAGATGCTGCGCTTCGGTACCGTGGGCTTCAGCGACATGTACTTCAACTCCGACGTGCGCGCGCAGGTGGTGGGGGAGAGCGGCATCAAGTGCAACATGTCGCACAGCATCAGTGATTTCGCTGGCGCGCGTTATGCGGATACCCCCTTCAAGGGCATCAACGATCATCTGATAAGCGCTTACCACGGCGCCTTCGACGGGCGCCTGCTGGTGGATTACTGCCTGCACAGCGAATACACCACGCGGGAACCCATCGTGCGCGACGTTGCCGCGGCCGCCCGTGAGAGTGGACTGGGCCTGCAGGTGCATGTGAGCGAGACCCGGCAAGAGCACGAGGAATGCAAGCAGCGCCACGGCGGGCTCACGCCGGTGCAGTATCTGGAGGCCTGCGGTGTGCTGGATGTGCCGGTGACCGCCGCACACTGCGTGTGGCTCGAGCCGCAGGACATCGAGATCATGAAGGCGCACGGTGCCACCGTGGCCACCTGTCCCGCGTCCAACATGAAGCTGGGTAGCGGCGTCCCGCCCATCCCGCGCTATCTGGATGCCGGCCTGCGTGTGGCGCTGGGCACCGACGGTCCCGCTTCCAACAACAACCACAACATGTTCCAGGACCTCTATCTGATGTTGCTGGCCAACCGCGGTGTCGACCGCGACCCCGTGGGCATCACACCGGAGCAGGCGCTCACGATCGCGACCGCCAACGGCGCGCAAGCGCAGGGGCGTGAGGACTGCGGCAAGTTGGAGCCGGGCTTCAAGGCGGACCTGATCGTGCTCGACCTGGATTCGCCCTGGATGATGCCCGTGACCGACCTGGCCCGCAACGTGGTCTATGCGGCGAACGGCAGCGATGTCGTGCTCACCATGGTGGACGGGCGCGTGCTCTACCGCGACGGCGAATACCTGACGATCGATATCGAACGCGCCATGTTCGAGACCCAGGCCGCGCGCGACAGCATCGTCAGCCGCCTCTAGCCCGTTTGCGGGAATCATAAGGTCAGCTTATATTTTCATTGGCATATATATACGAATAACTATATACTAGGCTGCACCACGTAATCATCCGTCCCACGGAGCAGCCCTTGTCAGCCAAGGTCCGTAAAGAAGGAACCTCACTCGAAAGCGTCTCGCAGGATACCGGCGAGCTGCTCGACGAGGTGCGCATCGAGACCGATGACGTGCGCAGCAAGGCGAACGCCGTCTTTGGCAGCAAGGTGCCCCTGTGGCTCAAGATCGCCATCCCCATCGCGCTTATCGCCATCTTCGTGGTCTCCTTCTCGGTGGGTCGTTTCCCCATCAGCCCCGGCGAGCTCGTCAAGACGCTCTCCAACGGCATCGCGCATCACGTGGGCGCTCTGTTCGGCAACGACATCCCCATCGCCGACGAGCGCATGTACACGGTCGTCTTCAAGATCCGCCTGCCGCGCGTGCTCGTGGTCATCCTGACCGGCGCGGCGCTGGCCGTTTCCGGTGCCTCCTACCAGGGCATGTTCAAGAACCCGCTGGTCTCGCCCGACCTGCTGGGCGCCAGTGCCGGAGCCAGCGTGGGTGCTTGCCTGGGTCTGCTGCTCAACATGCCCACCATCGTCATCCAGCTCTGGGCCTTCGTCGGCGGCCTCACCGCCGTGGGCATGGCCGTCTGGCTCAACAAGTTCGTCAAGTACGACGCCACGCTGGGCTTGGTGCTGGGCGGTATCCTGGTGTCGACGCTGTTCCAAAGCGGGATGAGCCTGATCAAGTTCATGGCCGACGGCGACGACAAGCTACCCTCCATCACCTTCTGGCTCATGGGCAGCTTCAGCTCCATCAACTCGCGCGACTTCTGGCTCATCCTGCTGCCCATGGCGGTGGGCTTCGCGCTGTTGCTGCTGGAGTGCTGGAAGCTCAACGTGCTCTCCTTTGGCGACGAGGAGGCGCGCAGCATGGGCATCAACACCGCGCGCACGCGTCTGATCGTCATCTTCGCATCAACCCTGCTCACCAGCGTGACTGTTGCCGTTGCTGGTATCGTGGGCTGGATCGGTCTGGTGATCCCGCACCTCGCGCGCGCTCTGGTGGGCCCCAACTACCGCGTGCTGCTGCCCACCAGTATGTTCGTCGGCAGCGGCTTCCTGCTGATAGTGGATGACATCGCCCGCCTGCTCACCACGGTCGAGATCCCCATCGGCATCCTGACCGCCATCCTGGGCGTGCCCTTCTTCGTGTTCATCTTCAAACGCAACATGAAGGGGTGGAGCTGATGCTGGAAGTCAAGGACCTGCGGGCCGGCTACTACAAGAAGGAGGTCGTGCATGGCGTGAGCTTCACCGTGGAGCGCGGCGAGTTCGTGTGCATCATCGGCTCCAACGGCTGCGGCAAGACCACCATCCTCAAGAACCTGTTGGGCCTGATCAAGCCCTTCGGCGGGCAGGTCACCCTGGACGGCAAGGACGCCCTGACCATGAACGACCGCGAGCGTGCCCAGCACTTCGCCTACATCCCCCAGGCCCACACGCCGCCCTTCCCGTTCACGGTCGCCGACGTGGTGATCATGGGCCGTACGCCCTACGTGAACCGCATGGCCACGGTCTCCGAGAAGGACAAGACCATCGCCTTCCGCGCGCTGCGTCAGCTTTCGATCGACCACCTGGCCGACCACGTCTACACCAAGCTCTCCGGTGGTCAGCAGCAGCTCGTGCTCATCGCGCGCGCCCTCGCGCAGCAGCCCGACCTGCTCGTGATGGACGAGCCCACCGCGAGCCTGGACTTCGGTAACCAGCAGCTGGTCCTATCCCAGATGAAAAAGCTCACGCAGCAGGGCATGAGCGTGCTGATGGTCACCCATGACCCCGACCACGCCCTGTTCTGTGCGGATAAGGTCCTCGTGATGGAGAATGGGCGCCTGATCGCGACCGGTACGCCCGCGGAGGTCATCACGAAGGAGAATCTGGAGCGCATCTACGACTCGAAGGTCTGCATCCGCGACATCGTCACCGACGAGGGGGAGCAGGTGCGCGTCGCCATCCCGCTCCTGTGATGCATCTGGTAGCAGGGGTGGGGGCCGCTCACTAGGATATCGTTCGAACCCCCACCCCTGCTGCCTGCGTTCATCGCAGCAGCGCAAGGCTCCTTTCAGCGGGAAAAACATTCTTCATCGAAAACATTTGCTTATCTGATTGTTGTCTTATCAGAAGAATTGCTTATACTCTTCTTGTTTCAGAAGAACCGTCTCAACAGGAGTGATCCACATGTCCGATGATCTTCGCAATGTCACCCGCGAGCGCATCTCCCGCCGCGCTTTCATGAGCCTCATGGGCACCGTCGCCATGGCCGGTGCCGCCTTCGCCCTGCCCGGTTGCGGCCGCGGCAACGGCGAGAACCCCAACGTTCCCGCTGATAACGGCACCGCACCCGCCAACAGCACCGAGCCCGAGCCCGTCGAGACCATCGACAGGACCCAGCCCCGCACCATCGTCGACGACGGCGGCCGCAGCGTGACCATTCCCGCGCTCGACACCCTGGAGCGCATCTATCCCACCAGCTCGTTGGCCCAGATCTTCCTGATTACCATGGCCCCCGATCTCATGGCCGGCTCCACCACCGACTACACCGACGATGAACTCATGTTCCTGCCCAGCTGCCTGCGCGGCCTGCCCAACCTGGGCACCCTCTCCGGCAAGGGCGAGCTCAACTTCGAGTCCATCCTTGCTGCTGACGTCCAGCTGATCTTCTCCATCGGCAACGCCGGCTCCATCAGCGAGAAGGACATCGACCAGGCCAACACCATCCAGGACCAGACCGGCATCCCCGTGGTGCTGATCGATGCCGCCATGGACAACATCGGCCACTGCTACACCGTGCTGGGCGACATCTTGGGCATGAGCCAGCGCGCCAAGCAGCTCGCCGACTACTGCGACGGCGTCCTCAAGAAGATCGATGCCGCCGTTGGTGGCCTCAAGGAGGACGAGAAGGTTCGCCTGTACTACGCCGAGGGCAGCACCGGCCTGCAGACCGAGCCCTCCGGTTCCACCCACGCCGCCGCCTTCGTGCGCGCCGGTGCCCACATCGTGGCCGAGGTGCCCGAGGGTTCCAAGATGGGCATGAACGAGGTCTCCCTGGAGAACGTCATCGCCTGGGATCCCGATGTCATCATCGCCTGGAACCAGGATATCCGCGGCGGTGCCGAGAACATCATCCGCACCGACCCCGACTGGGCCTCCATCAAGGCCGTCAAGGATGGCCGTGTCTACACCATGCCCAACCAGCCCTTCGCCTGGTGCGACCGCCCCGGCGCCGTCAACCGCATCCTGGGTGTTCAGTGGATT
>JAFRFV010000126.1 GCA_017434185.1 Coriobacteriales bacterium | reverse complement strand
TTGAACCCTTACCTGCGGCGCTTATAATGGGCAGGTTACGAGCAACCGGAAAGGACCACGATGGCCGTCAAAGCACCCAGAGGAACCGCAGACCTGCTGCCCCAGGAGGCACGGGCTTGGGACCAGCTGTCCCGTCTTGCCCTGCGGATCTTCGGTTCCTATGGCTACGAGCCCATCGAGACCCCCATCTTCGAGCAGACCGACATGTTCACCCGCGGCATAGGCGAGGCCACGGACGTTGTGGGCAAGGAGATGTTCCAGGTGCTGTCCAAGAACGCCTACGCCACTCTGCTCGAGGGCGGGAAGCTCGCGGCTGACCAGCGCTTATCCCTTCGCCCTGAGGGAACGGCCAGCGTCGTGCGCGCGGTCCAGGAACACAATCTGGTGCCTTCCGGCGCCGCTCCCGCCAAGCTCATGTACTTCGGGCCGATGTTCCGTTGCGAGCGCCCCCAGAAGGGTCGTCTGCGCCAGTTCCATCAGATAGGCGCGGAGTGCCTGGGTGCCCATGAGCCCAGTGTGGACGCCGAGATGATCATCATGCTCATGCGCTTCTTCGAGAAGGCGGGTGTGCCGCGCTCCAACATGCGTCTCATCATCAACTCCATGGGCGACGACAACTGTCGTCCCGCCTATCGTGACAGCGTGCGTGACTTCATCCTGGCCCACGGCAGTGAGCTCTGCGATGAGTGCAACCGCCGCGCCCACACCAACCCCCTGCGTGCGCTGGATTGCAAGAATCCCGCCTGCAAGCAGGTCCTGGCCGCCGCGCCCACCATCGACAACGCCCTGTGCGATGACTGCCGTGCCCACTACGAGGCCGTCAAGGCGTATCTGGACATGGCCGGCATCGAATACGTCGAGGATCCCCACCTGGTGCGCGGTCTGGACTACTACACCAACACCGTCTTCGAGGTACAGGTGATCGATGGGCTGGGTTCGCAGAACGCCATCGGTGGCGGCGGTCGCTACGACAAGCTCATGGAGAGCGTGGGCGGCAAGCCCACTCCCGGCATCGGTTTCGCCCTGGGTTTCGAGCGTCTGATGTTGGCGCTGGAGGCCGCCGGGGTGCAGCTGGGCGGCGGCTCCAATCTGGATGTCTTCGTAGCCTGCGTCGATGCCAGCATGCGCGCCGCAAGCTTCAAGGTGCTCCAATCCCTGCGCGACGCGGGTGTGCGTGCCGATGCCGATCATCAGGCGCGTTCCCTCAAGTCGCAGTTCAAGTTGGCGGATAAGCTCGCGGCTCCCCTGGTGGTGGTCGTGGGTCCGGACGAGTTCGAGCGGGGAGAGGTCACGTTGCGCGACATGGCCAGCAAGGAGCAGCGCAACGTGTCGATCGAGGAATTGCCCACGGCAGTCAAGGGACTGCTGGGTGAGTGATAGAAAGCGAGATAGGTATGTCACAGGATTTCATCAACAGCTTCTGCCTCCACAGCGCCACCTGCGGCGAGCTGCGCAAGGACGCGGTCGACCGTGACGTCACCCTCTGTGGTTGGGTGGCCCGTCGTCGTGATCACGGCGGCCTGGTCTTCGTCGACCTGCGCGATCGCAGCGGCATCACCCAGGTCGTCTTCGATCCCCGCTACATCGGTGATGCCTTCGAGCTCGCCGAGCGCATGCGTCCCGAGTGGGTCATCAAGGTCGACGGCTTCGTGCGTGAGCGTCCGGATGACACCGCCAATCCCAACATGGAGACCGGCGAGATCGAGGTCGTCGCCAAGACCTGCCAGATCCTGAACACCTCCGTCACCCCGCCCTTCCAGATCGAGGACGACATCGACACCGATGAGCTCACCCGTCTGCACTGGCGCTACCTAGATATCCGCCGCCCGCAGGTCTTCCGCGCCCTCAAGCTGCGCCACACCATCGCGCAGGCCATGCGCGCCGCCCTGAACGAGCGTGGCTTCATCGAGGTCGAGACCCCCATCCTGGGCCTGTCCACCCCGGAGGGTGCCCGTGACTTCATCGTGCCGTCCCGCCTCAACCCCGGCAAGTTCTACGCGCTGCCCCAGAGCCCGCAGCTCTACAAGCAGCTGCTCATGGTGGCCGGCATGGAGCGCTACTACCAGATCGCCAAGTGCTTCCGCGACGAGGACCTTCGCGCCGACCGTCAGCCCGAGTTCACCCAGTTGGACGTCGAGATGAGCTTCGTCACCGACGATGACGTCATGTCCATCATGGAGGGCGTCATGAGCCAGGTTCTGGCCGCCGTGGGTGAGACCCACAGCTTCCCGCTGCAGCGCATGCAGTACAAGGAGGCCATGGACCGTTTCGGTATCGACCGTCCGGACGTGCGCTTCGGCATGGAACTGGTGGATCTGTCCCAGATCATGGCGAACTGCAACTTCAAGGTCTTCTCCAACGCCCTCAAGGCCGGTGGCGTCGTGAAGGCCATCAACGCCAAGGGTGCCGGCGACTGGTCCCGCGGCGAGATCGACAAGTTGGGCAACATCGCCCTGGCCAACGGCGCCAAGGGCATGGCCTGGATCGCCTTCTCCAGCGACGGCGCCGTCAAGAGCCCCATCACCAAGTTCTTCTCCGCAGAGGAATTCGAGAACATGAAGGCCGCCCTCGACGTGCAGCCCGGTGATCTGGTGCTCTTCGCCGCCGACCAGTACGACGTCGTCTCCGCCGTGCTCTCCAGCCTGCGTCTGCATCTGGCCGACGCGCTGGACATCGAGCGCAAGGGCCACGCTCTGCTGTGGGTCGTGAACTTCCCCATGTTCAAGTACGACAAGGAGGAGAAGCGCTACGCCGCCGAGCCTCACCCCGTCACCCGTGTGCGTGACGTGGACCTGGACAGGAGCGAGAGCGCTCCGCTCGAGTGTGGCAGCTACTCCTACGACCTGGTCATGGACGGCTACGAGATCGGTGGTGGCACCATCCGTATCCACAACGCCGACCTGCAGCTGCGCGTACTGGAGCGCATCGGCATGAGCGAGGAGGAGGCCAAGACGCAGTTCGGCTTCCTCATGCAGGCCCTCTCCTTCGGTGCGCCGCCGCACGGTGGTATCGCCCTGGGTCTGGACCGCATCGTCATGTTGCTGGGTGGCTACCAGTCCATCCGTGACGTCATCGCCTTCCCCAAGACCAGCTCCGGCGGCGATCCCATGACCGGTGCCCCCGGCTATGTGAGCGCCCGCCAGCTCAAGGAGGCCAACGTCTCCATCGCCGAGTAACGCTTCCGGGAGTATGCTGTGAGCAGGATGGCCCAAGGCGTCTGCTGCGTCATCCTGGGAGCCCTGTTCTGGGGCTTCTCCGGCACCTGTGCCCAAGCGCTCTTCGCCCGCTATGACATAGCCCCGCTCTTCCTCGCCTCCGTGCGCATGGTTGGAGCGGGGCTGTTGTATCTGTGCCTGCTGCTGGCCCGCTATCGTGAGCAGCTCAAGGCCCTTCTTGCGGATAAGCGCGCGCTGCTGCGCGTGGCCGCCTTCGGTTGCGGGGGCCTGTTCCTTTCGCAGATAACGTACCTGCTGGCGATCCGCTACACCAACTCGGGCAC
>JAFRFV010000011.1 GCA_017434185.1 Coriobacteriales bacterium | reverse complement strand
AGATCTTGTTCATCTCCTTGAGCACCTTCTCGAACCAGCCGTCCGGGGTGGTGGGGCAGTACATCTGTGCTGCGCTGTAGGTGAGGGTGGCGCCGTAGATACGATGCAGGCCGTTCACGTGCGCATCGATGGCTTCCTCCCAGCTGTCCCAGCTCTTGCTGCCCCATCCCCATGCGTTGTGCGAGCGGAAGCAATTTGCGCCCTTGCCGCTCTCCACGCAGGAGATGGCGGGCGACCAGCGGGGGTCGACGCCGTAGTCCCATGCGGCGGCGGCGAAGTTGTAGCCGTAACCGGAAAGCGGCGAGCCGGCCAGATAGGAGTTGATGCGCGGGGCCCATTCCGCGATGAAGGCGTCACGGGAGAGCGACCAGTCTACGTCGCCACTCGATACGGTGGGATGCGAGACACTGCCGCCGCCACTGCTGTGGCTGCTCGAACCGCCACCCGCGCTGGATGCAGCGGCGGCTTCGGCTGCGGCCTTGCGGGCGGCCTCCTCGCGGGCAGCCTGCTCGGCAGCCAGGCGCATGGCTTCCTGACGTGCGGCTTTGGCTTCCTCGAGCGACCTCGCGGCCTGTTCACGGGCAGCCTGGGCTTCCTTGAGGTCGCTGTCGAGCTGTGCGGCGGTGGACTCGACCTGCGCCTTGTAGGCGGCGGTCTCCACCATGACCTGGTAGTTGTTCTCCTGCAGGCGGTCTATGTATTCGACGGCACCTATCAGGCTCTCGAAATCACTGGATGAGAACAGGAAGTCGAGAACGAAGGACGTGTCCATCTGGTAGACGTACATGAAGCGCACGGCCTCGTTGAAACGCTCCTCCTGCATGGGGAGCTGTTCGTTGAGTTCTTCGAGCAGCGCCTAGTTCTCCGCGATCTCCTGCTCCAGGCGATCCACGTCCGCCACCGCCTTGTTATAGGTGGCAGCGCTCTGCTCCACCTGCTCCTGCAGAGCGTCGAGCTTCTCCTGGGTGATCTTCTCCTCGGCATGCGCGGCCACGAGATGCGTGAGCCCCAGGACGCAAACAGCCAGCAGCAGGGCATCGATGCCGCTGCATAGCGTCCACGCATGCTTGCGCAGGGTCTCGCGCATGAAGCTCCTCACTCGTACGGTCGGGGCGGAGGGTATGCGCCAAGCTGCGAAGATGTGTGTGATAAGCGCAAAGTTTACCCGTAGGGTTATGCATTATACCCAAGCAGTACCAACTTGCCAAATTCATGGGTCTGAAACGCCATTCACTCCACGATTCCGTCACTTTTCGCTGTGTTTCGTGGGTTCCCGCCCCACCGCGAACGTGGAAAGGGGACGTGTTTCCTTCCACATTTGCGTAGAAAGGGACAGGTCCCGGATGCCCGAGACCTGTCCCTTTCACCATGGATGTGGAGGGAAACACGTCCCCTTTCCACATCAGCCGATGGTGATGGAGATGTCGCCTGTGTTGGTCGTGATGCTGCAGGTGCCGCCACTGGTGGTTTTGGGAACACGCACGTCGCCCGTGTCGGTCTGCGTGACGAAGATCTTTTCCGTCCGCAGCGACCCACTCACTTCGCCGGTATCGGTCCTGACCTGCAGTCCAGCCGCATCGCTGTGCTCGAAGCGCACATCACCGGTGCTGCGCGTGACGTTGATCGTTCCCGCAGCGAGCACGTTCTCCAGCTTGACGTCACCCGTGTCGCCCTTCGTGTTCAGATTCGCGCAGGTCACGCCCGACAGGAGCACCTTGCCAGTGGTCACGTTCACCGCCAGGTCACCCTTGCAAGCGACGCTGCGCATTTCCACATGACCGGACGTGACGGAGACATCGATCCGGCCGGCGTTGACGCCATCGACGCGGATGTCGCCCGTGTCGGCACGCAAGCCGATGCTCTCGAACGAGTAGCCCGCGGGCAGCGTGATGTCGCCCGTGTCCTCCTGGATGGAGAGCGCCGCGTAGGAAGCGAGCGGCAATTTCACCGTGATCCTGGGGTCATACGGGCTGGTGTCCAAGCCGAAGTTGATGCCGCCCTTATCCACCACCTTGATCGTAAGGGTGTCGTTCACAACAACCGCGCTGCATTCCCGCTCGGCCCGGTCGATGAAGACCACCTTGCACGTGCCGTCGGTGGACGGCTCGAAGACGATGTCCTGCACGTTCGACTCGATGGCGATGCTCTTGAAGGGCCAATCGACATCGACGGTGCTGGTCACATAGCTGGCATTGCTGAAGATGCCGAAGTTCCACCTGGCGAGCGACATGGCGCCCACGAACATGAATCCACCGATGACGATGAGTACCGCCGCGACGATCAGCCAGATCCTGGTTGCCTGCTTCATCGTCCATCCTCCTTCTTTATGAACAGTGACTTGATCCAAAGAGCGACCTTCTTGGTCAGGGCCACGGCGCCCTTGCTCGCTGCGAGGCACCCGTAGAACAACAGGATAGAGACGCCGGCGAGCACGAAGCCCGCGCCGAACGCCGCCGTCGCCTGCAGCGCATCACCGCGGATGACGCTCATGAAGCCCCAAGCCATGCACGCCAGCGAGCTGAGCGCGAGGGCGAGTTCGACCGCCCACAGCGAGATGATCACCGCCCAGATCACGACGTAGATGGACAGCACGATCGCGAAGGCGGCCACCAGCAGCGGGATCCACAGCGGGGAGCCCAGAACCAACAGCACGATCTCCCACGCTCGCAGGCTGCGCTTGGGTTTCACCGCCTCCCTCACGAGCTTGGTGATGGGGGTCTCCTGGATTATCTGGGCCACGATATCGTCCACGGAACCCACCTGGGCCACCGCTTCCTCTTCTGTGAGCCCGTCCTCGACCCGGTCATCGATCATCTCGCTGTAGAACACCATGCGCTCGGTGACGTCGTCCTGCGGGAGGCCGGCCAGCCCCTGCTGCAGTCGCACGAGGAATTCCTGCTTGTTCATCGTCTTGCGTCCTCCCTGGTCACGAACCGGTAGATCGACTCGATCTCCCTCCATTCCTCCTTGAAGTCATCGATCCGCTTCAAGCCCGCCGCGGTGATGTGGTAGTACTTCCTGAGCCTGCCCCCGTGCTCCGCGCTCCAAACGGTGAGCAAACCGGCCATCTCAAGGCGCTTCAGGATGGTGTAGAGAGTCGATTCGGACAGCTCGATGTAGGGCTTCATGTCCTTGATGATCTTGTAGCCATAGGAATCCTCGTTCTTGATGGCCGCCAGAACGCACACGTCCAAGAGCCCGCGCTTCATCTGGATGTCCATGTATACCTCCTTTCACGGTATACATCATGTCACGAAGTATCATCGACGTCAATCAACGCTTCGGTGTCATGGTTTGTGGACGGCTTGTGGCGCTTATCCCCCATCAGCGCTTTGATACTTGCAAGCGCCGCGAACGGGCGTTAGATTGTAAACGAGCCAACAGCTGCATCCAGCAACTGGGATGACACGCAGGATGGAAGGAGACGACCATGATCGAGAAGCCCATCTTCGAAGGCGCCGCGACCGCTTTGGTGACCCCCACCACGCCGGATGGCGTCGATTATCCCGCCTTCGCTCGCTTGATCGACTGGCAGATCGAGCAGGGCATCGACGCCCTGGTGATCGCCGGCACCACTGGCGAGGGCTCCACCTTGGACGATGCGGAGCACCGCGCCGTGGTCAAGTTCGCTGTGGAGCAGGCCGCCGGGCGTGTTCCCATCATCGCCGGCACCGGCTCCAACGACACCTCGTATGCCATCGACCTCACCCGCTACTGCTGCAGCGTGGGCGTGGACGGCGTGCTGGTGGTGACCCCGTATTACAACAAGGCGACCCAGAAGGGCCTCGCCGCCATGTACACCGCCATCGCGGACGCATCGGATAAGCCCCTCATCCTGTACAACGTGCCGTCTCGCACCGGCGTGAACATCGAACCCAGCACCTATGCCGCTGTGGCCGATCACCCCATGATCGCCGGCATCAAGGAAGCCAACGGCACCATCTCCAAGATCGTGGACGCCTTCCACCTGGTGGGCGACAAGCTGCACATCTATTCCGGCAACGACGACCAGATCGTGCCCATCATGAGCATGGGCGGCAAGGGCGTCATCAGCGTGCTGTCCAACGTGCTGCCCGGCGAGACCTCCAAGCTGTGCAAGCTGTGCCTGGCGGGCGATTTCGCGGGCGCGACGGCGCTGCAGCTCAAGTACCTGCCGCTTATCCATGCGCTGTTCTGCGAGGTCAACCCCATTCCCGCGAAGGCCGCCATGGCCGCGATGGGCTTCTGCCAGAACTACCTGCGCATGCCGCTGTGCCCCATGGAGCCCGCGCACGAGCAGCAGCTGCTCGCCTGCATGCGCGAGGTTGGCGCCCTGTAGGGACGCACGGCGACCTGCGAGATACGACATGACGAAGCGGCCCGATCGGGCCGCTTCTGTTTGGGAGTGGCGCAGACTCCCAGCGGGTTTGCCGGGGCAGGGGGTCGAACGATATCCTAGAGAGATCCCCCTGCCCCGGCATACACGGATGCAGGTGGAAGCGCTTATCCCCTAAAGCTGAGGCGGGTTGAGCACGCTCGGCTCGGCCTTGGCGATGTCGAGCGCCTTGTTGCGCTGCC
This sequence comes from Coriobacteriales bacterium, assembly GCA_017434185.1. Taxonomy (GTDB): domain Bacteria; phylum Actinomycetota; class Coriobacteriia; order Coriobacteriales; family RUG844; genus RGIG2431. The sequence continues at coordinate 3,122 of JAFRFV010000011.1, read as the reverse complement.
ACACGCGCCACGCGTAGAACACGACGCCCGCGCACATGGCGGCAACGAGCAGCTCGAGCAGCCACGCGTTCACGCCCATCGAGCTGCAGGCGGCCGCCACGATGTCCACAAGCGCGTGCAGGCCGATCGCGATGGGAAAGAGCAGGCGCTGCTTGGCGTCCTTGGCCGCGAACCACACGAGCACGGAGAGCGCGATGTGCAGGAAGATGGCGCTGATGCGCTCGACGCCGGCCGCCAGGAAGAGCATTGGCGGCGCATAGATGAGCGAGTCGAGCGCCGCCTGCATCTGCTCGAGCAGGTCGCCGGAGAGCGGCGCCGTGAGCATGTCCGCCATGCCGGAGTTGATGAGTACCGCCAGGTAGATGTTGGAGATGTACGAGAGGCCCACGAGCAGGATGGCCTCGCAACCGCCGTGGCCCACGCCGTAGGTGAGCGCGTTGGCGTCGTTGCCCTGCTTCTTGCGCAGGACGGTCTTGAAGGCGGTGAAGCGGCCGGTCTCCTCGAAGAGGCCCGCCATGATGCCACCGTAGATGACAAAGAGCCACGGGTTGGCGTACACCTTCGCGCCCACGCCCGTGTGCAGCAGGAACACGTTGTGCACGAGGCTCTCGAGCACGAGCGCGAAGACGATGAACACGGCCGCACCCACCAGGATGGGCACGAGCTCGCCGTGCTTGGCACGTACGAAGTAGATGGCCAGAACGATGGGAACCACGAAGGCGATAAGCGCGGTCACTCCCATGCAGATGATCGATGCTGTGGGTACCATGGTGCTCCCTCCTGGCGCGCGGCGTACGTGCGTGGCGCGCGGTCGCGGCGCGCGGTCTCGGGCGTTATGCCAGCTTGCTGCCGTACTTCTTGAGCGCGCCGAAGCGCCAGACGCGGATGTTGATGGGCTCGATGGCGCTGCCGCAGTAGGTGCAGGTCTTCTGCCCCAGGGCGGAGATCGCCGCACCGCAGTTGGGACAGGTGACGCCGATGGCGATCTCGCCGAAGCGCACCTTGTCCGGGTCCTGCACATAGACGAGCTCCATGTCGTATTTCACCTGCTCAGGGAGGTTCTTATCCCCTGAAACCAGCGCGCCCGCGCGCTCGACCCAATGGATGTGCCCCACCGAGGACTGCAGCTTGATGATGCAGAGCCCGTCGCGCTTCTGGTAATCGACGATTTCCGTGCGGTGCACCTGGATGTCACGGTAGAAGTTGCGCTCGTCCTCGAGCTGGTCCTCGTTGATGGTCAGGCGCGCCCACTTGACGATGTCGCCCTCGACGCCCTTGAGGTAGCCCAGGTCCTGCTCGCTCACGGCCATGAGCGCTGCCTTGAGCGTGTTCTCGCACTTGATGCGGAACTCCGGCCAGTTGAACTCGGGGAAGTCGGTCTGGATGGCCGGCAGCGCCATGCTGGTATACGAGGAGACGGACTTAGGACGCACCGCCGCCTTGCGCTTGCCCTCCTCGTTGATGGCCTTGATGTCGCTGGTGCCGAAGATGCTCTTGAGCAGCTCGGAGATGCGCGACCAGTAATAGGCGATCACGATGCAACCGGCGGCGATGATCACCACGATGATCGCGATGATGATGAGGGTGATGATGGAGAACGATGCCACGGTGTGCCTCCCTTTGGGGACGATGGACGCTGCCAAGTATAGCACAGGGGTGCTGGCCGCTGGCGGGCTGTGCGCGCGCTGCACGAATCCGCTGCTTGCAACGTCGTGCGCGAACGGTGATAATATGCGGGCGCACATGAGCGCATGGCTCCATCGTCTAGCGGTTAGGACAGCACCCTTTCAAGGTGCAGATACGGGTTCGATTCCCGTTGGAGCTGCCATCACTTGGGCGATTGGCGCAGCGGGGGCGCAGGTGCCTTACACGCACAAGGTCGGGGGTTCGAATCCCTCATCGCCCACCACAGCGCTTGTTGAGAGGCCTCGGGCCTCTTTTTTGATGCCCTGACGCTGCGGCGGCTAGGACGCAGGTGAGGCGCGCAGGCGCAGCGAGGCGCTTATCCGCCCGAAATGCAATCACTACCAAAACGGATTTCCGGTTTGGATGGCCTACCAGACCGGATAATTGGTTTTGGTGTGCCGAATTGAACGCTTTGGAGTGAAAACACCTACCGGTCCCCCGGATTTCCGTTTTGGGAGGCCTACCAAAACGGAAATCCGGTTTGGTAGTGCTCATGCATAGGTCATATCTGGGTAGAACAACTCGCGGTACAGGTCCTGCTTCCGCTGCTCATAATCCTTGCAGCGCGGATGGATCCTATGTCCAAGCGTCTGCGCCACGAATGACATGAATGCATCGAATTCCCTCATGTGCATGTTCTGGCCGCGTGTGAGCGTGAGCGTCTGGATGCCCATCGCAAGCAACGCACTTCTTCGCTGCGCGTCCCGCGTGTGCTGCGCGGGGTCCAAGTGCACGGAATCGGAGTCGTATTCGATCGCAACGCAGTGCTCAGGGAAGTAGAAATCACAGAGCAAGAACTCACTGCCAACGAGTTTGCGAGCTTCGGAGCTGAGATCAACACGATGGTTGAGTTCGAACTCGGGGAAGTTGAGCCCTCCAAGCACATAGGGGAAGGACATCGCGATCGCATCGGACGTTTCCATCGGAGAATTCGAATTCACCACCGCATGCTTCGCGGCACACTGTAGCTTCTTCGCTCCCCAGCATCCAGCGAAACGTTTTGAAACCGCCATGCAATCCTGAGGGCTGAGCAAAGGCGGACGCATGACGAGTCCCGATTCGGTACCGGGTGTGAGTGAATAGTTCCCCGAGAATTCACTCACCAGCGACGTCGTCTTTACAAGACTCTTCCCACTCGTCACCTGCATCAAACAGACTTCCGGCGTCACAACCGACAACCCATCGTTCAAGACCAGCGCGGGAAACGAACCGACCCCTTCCGGCAAGCCGTGTACCTTCGTGCATGACGTCTGGTTTCGTCTATCCCTTACGTCCAAGACGTGCAAAGGCAGTGCAAGGCCATAATCGGATGAGATGATCCGCGCGTCTCTTCTTCCCAAGCAGGAAGAGAGTTCCTCAAGAGAGAGGTCGCAGAAAAGCGGCCTTTGCCTGCCCCAGCCCCAGAGGGCGGTGTTGCGCCAGAACTGCAGAGCGGT
>JAFRFV010000125.1 GCA_017434185.1 Coriobacteriales bacterium | reverse complement strand
GCCGCCATCGTTGAGGAGGAACTCACGCGCTTCAGCCTGCGCGGCATGCAGAAGCGCTATCCGGCGCAGCTCTCAGGCGGACAGCAGCAGCGTGTGGCACTGGCCCGCATGCTGGCCGCCAAACCCGACATCCTCATGCTCGACGAGCCTTTCAGCGCGCTGGATGCGCACTTGAAGAGCGTGCTCGAGCAGAATCTGATCAGCCTGTTCGACAGCTTCGAGGGCACCATCCTGTACGTGAGCCACGACATCGACGAGGCGCTGCGCTTCTGCGATCGCATCGCGGTGGTGGATGCCGGCAGGATCGTCGAGATCGACACGGGTGACGACCTTATCCACCGCCCCTCGAGCCTGGCGGCACTGAAGCTCTCCGGCTGCAAGAACATCACGCCGGCGCAGTACGTGGACGACTCGACGGCGTATCTGCCCGCATGGGGCGTGACGATCAAGGTTCCCGCTCCGCTGCCCAAGGATGTGACCAACATAGGCTTCCGCGCCGCGGCGATCCTGCCCATGCCGGCTGGCGCTCATGGCGAGAACTGCTTCGAATTCCAAGTGGATAAGCTCTCCGACGATCGCTTCTATCGCATGATGATGGTGCATTTCACACAGACGGATGGAAGCGTCGAGTACGTGAGCGACAATCGCGATGAGATGCGCTACCTGAAGCAACATGTCTTCTGGCGCGTGGACCGCGAGGCGCTGCCCATCATGGCGGCCGCGGGCTTGCGATTCGAGGTGGGCAGTCGTGCGGTTGGGCAGATCCCGGTCGAGGCGATCTACGAAGTGACCCGCTAGAGCAGCACGAAGACGAGCAATCCCAGGAAGGTACCCACCGCATAGCCCAGAGAGCCACAGATGAGGCCGGGAGCGGTCAGGTCGTTGCGCTTGAGCTGTCCCGTGATGGCGGGGATGAACGCGGGCCCGTAGAGACCAGCGGTCGCGGTGGTGATGCAGGTGTCGGCATCGATGCGCAGCAGGCGACATACGATCACGTGCAGCACGAAAATGGCCACGGTGATGGCTGCGAGCAGCACGAAGATGCGCAGGAAGGCGGCGGAGAAGCCCCGCAGGTTGAGGCAGCTTGCCAGCGCGAACGAGAAGACCAGGATGAGATAGTGCCCCACGGCGCCGCAGCCAGGGGTCTGGCGCACGCGCTTCACGAACGAGAATGCGATGCCCAGCACCGTGCCGGTGATCATGATGGCCGGGATGAGCGGGTCGGTCATGGCGCCCTCCTGGCCGCCGGCGAACCAGATTCCGATTCCTATGCCCGCTCCCACGACCACGATCGCGAAGGCGAGCAGCAGACAGAGCACGAGGCTGCGGCTCCACTTGAAGCGGGCGAACTTGTCCACGTTGGTGGCGTCCTCACCGGGCTCACCGGGCTGGGGGCCGCTCACTAGGATATCGTTCGAACCATCAGCCCGGTGGGCCGGAGAGTCCGACGCCAACGTGTCCGACTTGAGGAAGCGGGAGAGCAGGGGCTTGGCGGCAAGAAGCAGGAAGATGTAGAAGACGCCGCCCACGAACATATCGGAAAGGTTGCCCAGTGCGATCACGTCCGGGTCGACGCCCAAGGTGACGCCGATGGCGTTGAAGTTGGGCGTGCCGCCGGTGTAGAGGCCGATCGCCATGGCGCATAGTTGGCTTCCCCAGTTCAGAGATTCACCATAAAGGTAATTCACAGCGATGGCGACGAGCG
>JAFRFV010000124.1 GCA_017434185.1 Coriobacteriales bacterium | reverse complement strand
GGGCCGGCGTGATCCTGATCGGTATCGTCGCCGTCCTCGTCATCGCCTTCATGAAGAAGGGCGCCGAGGCCAAGGACGTCACCCTGTGGGCCGGAATCGCCTGCTGCTGCGCCGTCATCGGTGCCATCTGCTTCCGCGTGATCTTCTTCGCGCTGGGCAGCTCGGTGTTCCTGTTCTACTGATATGTAGGTAATCGCCGGTCAACGGCAAAATGGGGCCTTGCCCATCCGAAGTCGGTGGGCAAGGCCCCGAAAGACCCACCTTGAACGCACCTTGAGAATCGCAGACGTGCAAGCATTTCTAAGCAGTTTCATTCGACTCTCGTCAGACTGATATCCGTGGGCTGGTTACCACATCACGGTTGACCGATCGGGGATAACGCAGTCTAAGTGTCGGGCGCCACCGGTCGCCCGGCTACCCATAATAGTTTCGCGTGCTTCCCCAGGGCGCTTCTACTGCCTGTCGGTCCCATCCTCTCGGATGCGCAAGATGCTATGTTGGTACGCCCTCAGTCGATGAGGGCGAGCTCGCAGACGAAGGTGGCCATCTCACGTGCCACCGCGACCGCAGCCTTGTGTCTCTTCACTCCTCTCGCGCTCAGGTCCGCCCATCTCTTCGCGAACCTCCTGTTCGCAGCAAGGGCCCGTGTCCTGCACTCAGGGCTCACCTTCTCGAGGGCTTTGGCTATCCTGGGTGTCCTGTCCGGCCTGAAGGGTCTGTCGTTCTTCCAAGCCGCCTCTATCAGGATCCTGCGCAGCTCGTAGTTTCCCATCTTGGTGATGGAACCCGTCGAGTGGCTCTCACCGCTGGAATCCTCGGATGGGACGAGACCCAGCCAAGAAGGGAAGGTCTTCGGGGTGAAGCGCGAGAAATCCCCCACCTCCACCGCGAATGTCAGCGCCGAGAGAGTGAACAATCCTCTCAGGCAATTGAGATTGACGACCGTGTGGGAGAACTCGGGATCCGAGGCCATGCGGCAGAATTCCCTTTCCAATGAAAGCCTCAGTTGCTCTGTGTAGATGAGCTTCTCGTAGAGGACGTCGAAGGCTCGCTTCGCATCGGGTTGCCCCAGATCGATCGAACAGATCCAATCCCTGTGCTCGCGTGTCCAGGTCGATTTCTCCTTCGGCCAGACGTGACCGTAGCGCAAGAGCATCGAGGATATCCTCTTCTTCTGCCCCTTCAAGTCGGATTGGCAGACCCTGTGGGCACGCAGTAGATCACGCGCCGCCTCACAGGTGGCGGTGGGGATCGCCACGGGGTGGAGCTGTCCTGCGGCGAGGCACCTCGCCAGATGGATGGCATCGTTTCGGTCGTTCTTCCTCCTCTTGGTGCCCGAGTCATTCGGAACGAGGGAGGGGGCGCAGACCAAGACGGGGACGCTGTTCTCCTGGAGCAGCCTTGCCAGATGGAAGCCAGTGGGACCAGCCTCGTAGGTGACTGCGAGATCGAGCGGTCTGCCCTGACTCAGGACCCAACCCAGGACCTCACCGTCGGCAGCGGGCAGCTTCGCGGTCCTCACTTCGCCGGTGAGCAGGTCGAATGCAGCACCATGCACGGAGCGAGCATGCACGTCGAGACCGATGTTGATACGATGATTCATGATCAAGGACCTCCTTTGTATTGTGATGGATTAGGCAACATCAGTGTACAAGGTGGCCTTGATCTTTTTTGGTTTGAAAACTACATACCGTCTAGCAGGCTAACTAAGCTGGCCGCCTAGCCAGTCATCGGTGGCCCTTGGTTCGGACACGTACGTAAGTACGCTTACCTCACACAAGGGCCACCGTTTCCAGGCTATCCGGCTCAGCACAGCGCCTGCGGGATAGATTGTTCTGCACCAAACCCGAGGGGGTCGGCATCCGCCGGTCCTCTCTCTTCTTGCCTTCTGTCGATTCTTGGTGCTTATCCCGTGAGATCCCGCGAGTCTGTCGATACGCAGACTCTCGCGACAGACTCAATCGACAGACTCTCGCGATTTGAACTCGATCTTTCGCGAGTCTGTTCAGCGAGTCTGTCGATATACAGACTCAATCGACAGACTCTCGATGCAAGGAGCGTCCCGGGCTGCGGATTCCGCAGAAAAGAACCGTCCCTGGCTGCGGGTGAGGTGCTAGCAGAGCTCGCGCAGGGCGGCTTCCAACTCGCGCACGTCGCTCACCAGCACGGTCGCATCCGCGAGCTCCTCGCGTCCGCCATAGCCGTACAGGCAGCCCACGCTGGGCAGCCCGAACTCACGCGCGACCTCCAGGTCTTTGTAGCGGTCACCCGCCACCACGAAGCGGCGCCCGGGGAAGTCGGCCTCGATCGCCCTGAAGATCTGTGGTTTGGGTGCGAACCCAAAGTCCTCGGCGGCATAGAAGCCGCGCAGCCAGCGCATGAGCCCGAAGCTCGCCAGATGCAGTTCCTTGTAGTCGTGCTTGCAATTGGAGAGCACCACCATGTCGTAGCCGTCCGCGGCAAGCGACGCGAGCATCTCCGGTACGCCCGGGAACAGCCGCGCTTCTCCGCGCTCCACCAGCTCCTTCATGTGGCCTTGCACGATGCGGATGCAGCAATCGTGGATGTAGTCCGGCGCTTCCGGCGCGAGCCCCGCCCACATATCCCAGACGTTGATGCCCAGCCAGCGGGCGCAATCCTCGTCGCGCAGCTGCCGCGGCTCCTCGTAGCCTATGGCCACCAGGTAGTCCCAGGCCTTCTGCAGCGCGGGCTTGTAGATGCGCAGGCACTCGTGGAGCGTGCCGTCGTAGTCGAACACCACGACGGCACGCTCATCATGTTCGCATGTTCTGGGGACAGGTCCTATTCCACCTTCGCTACGCTGCGGTGGAAGATGACCCGTCCCCTGCACACGCTCACCCACGTCCTAATCCCAGCTGCCGTAGGGACGCAGCGGGATGTCCTCGTCTTCCACCTTGCGGGCGAACTCGCGGTCGATGGCACCCTCGGGCGACGGCGGCTCGATCTCGAACGGCACGGCAGGCGTGACCAGGCTCACCAGCGGCACGACCACGAGGCTCAGGATCATGGCCAGCGCACCGCAGTTGATGGGGCTCGCGATGAGCGGGTGACCGAACATACCGGCCAGCATGTTGCCGGTGGTCAGGCCCACAGCGATGATGAAGCTGGCCCACACGGCGGGCTTGCTCACGCGCTTGCTGTACAGACCCCAGACGAAGGGGCCCAGGAAGGCGCCGGCCAGCGCGCCCCAGGAGATGGCCATCATCTGGGCGATGAAGGTGAGGCTGAAGTTGTACTGCATGATGGCGATGGCGGCGCTCACGGCCACGAAGATCACCAGCAGCACACGCATCCACAGCACTTGCTTCTTCTCGGTCATGTCCTTGACCATGTTGTCCTTGATCAGGTCGAGCGTGAGGGTGGAGCTCGAGGTGAGCACCAGGCTCGACAGCGTGCTCATGCTCGCGGACAGCACCAGCACGACCACCAGACCCAGCATGAGATCGGGCAGGTTGGAGAGCATCGCGGGGATGATCGAGTCATAGATGGGCGTCCCGCTGGCGGAGTAGTCGATGGAACCGCTGTACAGACGACCGAAACCGCCCAGGAAGTAGCTGCCACCCGCCACGACGAAGGCGAAGACGGTGGAGATGATGGCGCCCTGCTTGATGGCGGGACCGCTCTTGATGGCATAGAACTTCTGGACCATCTGGGGCAGACCCCAGGTACCCAGCGACGTGAGGATGACGACGCCCAGCAGGTTGAGCGGGTCGGGTCCGAACATGCTCACGAAGGCGCCCTGCATGCCGCTCCCCTCAGCGGGAATCTGGCTCAGGGTGGTCATGGCGCCCATGAAGCCGCCGTTGTCGGCCAGGATTAGCAGCACGACGGCGCTGATACCCACCAGCATGACCAGGCCCTGCAGGAAGTCGTTCACCACGGTGGCCATGTAGCCGCCAAAGACGATGTAGATGCAGGTCACCACGGCCATGACGATGACCACTATCTCGTAGGGCAGACCGAATGCCATACCGAAGAGGCGGGACAGACCGTTGTAGACGCTCGCGGTGTAGGGGATCAGGAAGACGAAGATGATAAGCGCAGCGGCGATGCGCAAACCACGCGAGTTGTAGCGCTTGCCGAAGAACTCCGGCATGGTGGAAGCGTTCAGGCGATGGGTCATCTCACGCGTGCGGGAACCCAGCACCCACCATGCGAGCAAACTGCCCAGCAGCGCGTTCGCGATGCCGATCCAGAAAGCCGCCAGGCCGTACTTCCAACCGAACTGGCCAGCGTAGCCAACGAAGATGACGGCGCTGAAGTAGCTCGTACCAAAAGCGAAAGCGCTCATCCAGGGACCGACGTTCCTTCCTGCCAGGACGAATCCGTCCACGTTGGTGGAGGAACGCCTGCAGTAGATGCCCACGCCAATGGCCACGCCAATGAATATGAGCACCATGCAAATCTTCGCGATCATCTTCGTATCCTTTCCTCGTTCACGCCTGCGGGGTTCTGTCCTGACCCCTGCAGGCTACTAAAACTCGTCCACCATCCGCTGGGTCACCAGCGGAACATCGTTGCTGCCAAGAACTTCCAGACTCAGGTCCAGGTTGGAGGGGCGCACGATCAACAGCGCATCCTCCAGGGTGCTGCGACAGAATGAATAGGCGTACTCGATCGAGATGCCGGCGTCCGCCAGCAGGTCGAGCACGCGGGCGAAGGCGCCCGGCTCGTGGGACACGCGCAGGCAGATGATGCTGGTCTCGCGTGCGATCAGCCCGGCAGCACGCAGCGCTGCGAGGGTCTTATCCACATCATGGCCTGCAACGATCAGGCGCACGATGCCGAAGTCGGTGGTGTCGGCGATGCACAGAGCCAGCAGGTTCACGCCGGCGCCGCTGATCACGCCCAGCATCTCGTTGAGGGTGCCGGCCTTGTTCTCAAGGAAGACGGAGATCTGCTTGATGCAGCCGGTTTCCACGGTGTAAGCCATCATGGTTCTCGTCCTTTCTCGTTGGGTCATGCGCTTAATGCAGGTTGCGCTTGTCGATGACGCGCTTGGCCTTGCCTTCGCTGCGCGGGATGGACTTGGGCGGCACCAGGTTGATCTTGGCGCTGATGCCCACCACGCTCTTGATCTGCTCGGCGATCTTGCGGCGCACGGCCTCGACGCTGCTCACGGTATCGCTGAACATGTCCTCGGTGAGCTCGACGTTCACGGCCAGGGTGTCGGTGGAGTTGACGCGGTCCACCTCGAGCTGGTAGTGCGGGGAGACACCCTCGATGCCCACCAGCACGCCCTCGATCTGGCTGGGGAAGACGTTGACGCCGCGGATGACCAACATGTCGTCGGTGCGGCCGGTGATGCGGCTCATGCGGATGGCCGAGCGACCGCAGGCGCAGGGACTGTCATCCAGCGTGCAGATGTCGTGGGTGCGATAGCGGATCATGGGCTGACCCTTCTTGGTGATGGTGGTGAACACCAGCTCACCCGGGGTGCCGGCCGGCAGCTGCTCGCCGGTCTTGGGGTCGATGACCTCCACGATCACGTGATCCTCGTTCACGTGCATGCCGTGCTTCTCCATGCACTCGAAGGCGACGCCGGGACCGGCGATCTCCGTGAGGCCGTAGATGTCCAGCGCGTCGAACTCGAAGAGGCTCTCCAGCTTCTGGCGCATCTCCTCGGTCCAGGGCTCGGCACCGAAGCAACCGCTCTTGAGGTGCAGGTCGACGCCGGGCTTGAGGCCCATCTCGCGGGCGGTCTCACCCAGGTAGATGGCATACGACGGCGTGCAGCACAGCACCGTGGTGCCCAGCTCCTTCATCATCATGAGCTGGCGCTGCGTGTTGCCCGCGCTCATGGGGATGACCATGGCGCCCAGCTCGGTGGCGCCCTGATGCGCACCCAGACCGCCGGTGAACAGGCCGTAGCCGTAGGCCACCTGCACGATGTCGTCCTTGGTGACGCCGGCGGCGCTCATGGCGCGGGCGACCATCTGCTGCCAGACCGCCACGTCGCCCCTCGTGTAACCGGCCACGATGGGATGACCGGTGGTGCCGCTGGAACCCTGGATGCGCACGATCTCGCTGCGCGGGGCGGCGAGCAGGCCGAAGGGGAACTCATCACGCAGGTCGGTCTTCTCGGTGAAGGGCAGCTTGGACAGGTCGTCGATGCCCTTGATGTCCTGGGGCTTGACGCCGGCCTCGTCCATGCGCGCGCGGTACAGGGGCACGTTGGCGTACTCCCATGCCACGGTCTCGACGAGCCGCTTCCCCTGCAGCTCGCGCATGGACTCGCGATCCATGCACTCGATCTCGGGTTGGTAGATCATGTTCACTCCTTCTCGTTCGCTTGCCGGTCTACGTGGCTGGGCGATCATCCCTGGCAAAAGAAAACCGCCCGGTTCGTGATACCAGGCGGTCTGACAGGTTCTTGCTGGTCAGAGGCTGTTGTGAACAGGCTCGCGAGGCATCACTTACTGCTTCTTCGTAAAGAAGAAGTAATAATAGCCGTATGCGAAGAACTGCCTGCTCATGTCCTGCTCCTGAGTCCTTATCGGATGTTGGTGATAATCCGACTTTGTACGAGACTCGTCAAATGTTTTTCCATCCAGCGGCGGTGAATGGTACTTTTTCGCTGGAGTGGGGGATAAGCGCTGCGTTTTCCCAGCTAGTCCTTGTTGGGATCCCAGTCGTCCAGGGACTCGCGGAAGGAGACGACGGCCTCGTGGATCTCCTCGGTGCCGGTCTTGGCGGCGGGGGCGGCTGCCGCGGGCTTCGCGGGTGCAGCTGCTGCCTTGGCTGCCGCAGCGGCCTTGGCCTTCGCCGCTGCCTCGGCGCGAGCCTTGTTCTGGGCGCGCAGCTTGGCGGCTTCCGCCAACTCGGCGTCCATCTTGGCCTTCTCCGCTTCCTCATCCTCGTCGGGGTTGAAGATCGAGAACACGCTGTCCTCGGGGAAGATGGTGCGCTCGTGTTCGGGATAGAGCTTCTTGGTGCGCCTCTCCAAGAGGACCGCCAGCAGTGCGAAGATGACCAGACCGACGCCGCACAGCGCGAGCATGCCGGCGCGGGTGGTGAAGAACCATTCCATCATAGTGAGACTCCCAGTGTCAGTGCCTTCGTTCTTATCCCCCATGAAAGCGGGTGACCCGTTCATTCTACCGCAATCACCCAAACATCGGGCAGGCTCAAGCGCAAACCGCTCTAATCTCCTGTATCTGGACGATTACCACCATGGAGGACCCTATGCTTGACGCTCGTTTCGTTCGTGAACATCCGGAAGAAGTCGCCGCGGCCATGAAGGCCCGCAAGGCCAGTTGGGACATGGATGCGTTCATGGCCCTTGATGCCAAGCGCCGCGACCTCATCAAGGAGGTCGAGCAGTTGCAGGCTGCCCGCAATGCCGCCAGCAAGCAGATCGGCAAGCTCATGGGGCAGGGCAAGCGCGAAGAGGCCGAGGCCGCCAAGCAGGAGGTGCGCGAGGTGAACGATCGCATCGCCGTGCTGGATGCGCAGCGCGCCGCCACCGACGACGAGCTCACGCTGCTGCTCATGAAGGCTCCCAACATCCCCGCCGCGAGCACGCCCTTCGGTGAGAGCGAGGACGACAACCCCGAGGTGCGCCGTTGGGGCACGCCGCGTGAGTTCGACTTCGACAAGAAGGACCACTGGGACCTGGGCCCCGCGCTGGGTATCATCGACTTCGAGCGCGGCGTCAAGCTGGCCGGCTCCCGCTTCATCCTGCTGGGTGGCATGGGCGCCCGTCTTGAGCGCGCCATCATCAACTTCATGCTGGACACGCATATCAGCCGCGGCTACAAGGAGTGGTGGCCGCCCATCCTGGCCAACAAGGAGACCCTCACCGGCACCGGTCAGCTGCCCAAGTTCGAAGAGGACCTGTTCAAGACCACCGGTGGCATGTATCT
>JAFRFV010000123.1 GCA_017434185.1 Coriobacteriales bacterium | reverse complement strand
GAGCCCACCATTGATTGCTGCGGATGCAGGGGTTTCCTTGGCTTGAGTAGCTGGAATCGTCGCCGGGCGCACATCAGGCGCGACCGGCGCCGGCGCGGCAGGCTTGGGCGAAGTAGCGGGCGCAGGGGCAGGGGTGTGCGCGGAACGGTTCTCTGGCGCAGGCCCCTGCCCCGAAAGCCCGCCGGTAATCGCCGTTTGAGCCGCACCACCGCGCTCAAGGGTGGCGATGCGCTCGGCGAGCGATTCGAGCGTGAGGTCACAGTGCGGCTGGGTCATACGCGTGAAGGCGATCTCGAGCGAGAGGCGCGGATCGGTGGAGTTGCGCAACTCGGTGCACAGGTCCCCCAGGACGATGAGCATGCGGCTCAAGCGCTCGCGGCCGAAGATACCCGCCTGTTGCACGTAAGCGCTTATCTCCTGTGGGGTGAATACCTCCAGTCCGGCCCGGCCGCCCGTGAGTCCAGCGACATACAGGTTGCGCACGTGCTTGGTGAGCTCCTTCGAGAAGATGTTGAAGTCGGTACCCTCCTGTGCCATGCGGGCGACATGGGCGAAGCATGCGGCGGTGTCGCGTTGGGCGATCGCAGCGCTTATCTCCAGCATACGCTGGGACGCGACCTCGCCCAGGATGTTCTGAGCGGCGTCGAATCCGATGCTGCCGTTGCAGAAGACCGCCAGCTTCTCGAGCGTCGAAATGGCGTCGCGCATGCCGCCGCTGGAATGCTGTGCGACCAGCTCCAGAGCACGCGGGTCAGCCGTGTAGCCTTCGGAATCGCAGATGGCACGCAGGTTGGCGACGATGGCCTCGACGGGGATGCGATGGAAGTCGAAGCACTGGCAGCGCGAGAGGACCGTGTCGGGCACCTTGTGGGGATCGGTGGTGCACATGATGAAAACGACGTGCGACGGCGGCTCCTCAAGTGTCTTGAGCAGCGCATTGAAGGCCGCCACGGAGAGCATGTGCACCTCGTCGATGATGTAGACCTTGTAGTTGCCCCGCGTGGGAGCGAACACGACGCGGCTGATGATCTCCTCGCGCACGTTGTCCACACCGGTACGGGAGGCGGCATCGAGCTCGATCACGTCGGGGTGGTTGCCGGCGGCGATGTCACGGCACTCCTGGCACACCCCGCAGGGACTGGGCGTGGGGCCGTTCTCGCACAACAGCGCCTTGGCCAGCAGGCGCGCCGTGGTGGTCTTGCCGGTGCCGCGCGGGCCGGTGAACAGATAGGCGTGGCTCACGTTGCCATCGGCCACGGCATTGCGCAGGGTTCGCTCGATATGCTCCTGCCCCACCACGGCATCGAAGGTCTGGGGGCGGTACTTGCGATACAGGGAAACGGACATCTAGCCCTCCTGGCTCTTGCGCGCCTTCTTGGCCTTGGATGATTCGATCTTGGCCTTGATGGCGCCACCAACAGCGGGAATGAACGAGATCACGACGATGGCGATGATCACCAGCTCGAAATGCTTCTGAACGAAGGGCACACCCCCGAAGAAGTAACCCAGCAGCACGAACAGAGTGACCCAACCGACGCCGCCTATCACATTGTAGATGCTGAACTTGCCAAAGTTCATGTGCGCGGTACCCGCGACGAATGGGGCGATGGTGCGGATGATGGGGAAGAACCTGGTGAGCACCACGGCGAGCATGCCGTAACGGTCGAAGAAACCCTGCGTCTTCTCCATGCGCTCGGGGGTGAGGGCCTTGATCTTCCCGGAATCGATGATGGCCTTGCCAAAGCCACGTCCGATCCAATAGTTGGACGTGTTGCCCAGGATGGCAGCGATCCACATGAGTATCAGCAGGGCCCAGATGTTGAGCCCACCACCGTCAGCGGCGAAGATGCCCGCGGTGAACAGCAGGGAGTCGCCCGGCAACCACGGCATGACCACCAGACCGGTCTCCACGAAGATGATCAGGAAAAGTGGGGTGTAGACCCATACAGGACCGAGCGCGACTATCCAACCCGCTATGAAGTTGCGCGGGTCCTTGAGAAGGTCGATGAAGAACTGGATGATCTGCATGCGGGGCCTAGGGTCGGGACGAAGGGCCATCCATCAGGGGATAAGCGCCACAACAAGCGAGCGCCCTCGATGGACCCGGACGCTCATCAGCGGCCACTTATGGCTGCTTCCTCCCGGACCTGACCAGGTTCGTGACATGATGCCGCCCGAGCCCATCGAACGCGCTCAAGAGGGAAGTATACCGCATGAGGGCGGTTGCATGAAGTGGAGATACGGTAAGGAGTGGGTGCCAGCTCGGCTTCGCTAGGGTGAATCGCGGGTTGGGAGGGGATGATTCACCCTAGCGACACCCGCTGGCAAGCAGTGGGTTCGCGCTGAGGCGAGGCGGATAGTCCACCCCGCCCCAGTCGCGCTGCAGGCGCTGTGCTGAGCCGGATAGCCTGGAAACGGTGGCCCTTGTGTGAGGTAAGCGTACTTACGTACGTGTCCGAACCAAGGG
>JAFRFV010000010.1 GCA_017434185.1 Coriobacteriales bacterium | reverse complement strand
GCCAAGCTGGGTGCACCCAAGGACTTCCGCATCACCGTGCGCAATCTGAAGGTCTCCGTTGGTGCCGGCTTCATCGTGGCCCTCACCGGCGATGTCATGACCATGCCCGGTCTACCCAAGCGTCCCGCCGCCGAGCGCATCGACGTCGACGAGAACGGCGTGATCTCCGGCCTCTTCTAGGGGCTGGTCTCCATGGAGACGAGCTTCATCGACGCCCGTATCGAGGACTTCACCAAGGTCCTGGCCAGCAAGGCACCCGTGCCCGGTGGGGGAGGCGCCAGTGCGCTCGCCGCGGGTCTGGGCATCTCGCTCGCCGCGATGGTGGGCAATCTCACTGCGGGCAAACCGAAGTACGCGGAGCACGAGGAGGAAGTGCAGCAGCTGCTCGCCCAACTCGAGGCCCTGCGCGCCCGCGCGCTCGAGTTGGTGGATGAGGATGCGCTCTCCTTCGCGCCGCTGGCCGCCGCCTACGGCATCCCCAAGGCCGACCCCCAGCGCCCCGCCATCATGGAGAAGGCGCTCGCGGATGCCTGCGTGGTGCCGCTGCAGATCATGGAGTTGGCCGCGCAGGGCATCATGATCAACCGCCGCATGGCGCAGATAGGCTCGCGTCTGGCCGTCTCCGATGCCGCCGCCGGCGCCATCCTGTGCAAGTCGGCCATGGAGGCCGCCAGCCTGAACGTGTTCATCAACTGCAAGTCCATGACGGACCGCGAGGCCGCCGCGGCGCTCGACGCCAAGGCCAGGGCCTGTCTGGACAACTACGGTCCCCTTGCGCAGCAGGTCTTCGACGACGTGCTCGCGCAGCTGCGGGGCTAGCTGGAACGAGGAGGAATCATGGCCCAGCTGCTCAAAGGCGCTCCCGTCGCGGAGGCCATCGATGCCCGTACCGCTGCGGACGTGGCGCGCTTATCCCAAATGGGTGTCACGCCCAAGCTTGCCATCCTTCGTGTGGGGGATAAGGACAGCGATCTCTCCTATGAGCGTGGTGTGAGCAAACGCTGCGCCAAGCTGGGCGTGCAGGTGGAGGTACTTGCACTGCCCGCGGATGTGCAGCAGGATGCGCTCATGCGTGAGATAAGCGCTCTGAATGAGGATGCCACCGTGCACGGAGTGCTCATGTTCCGGCCTTTGCCACGCCACCTCGATCAGAGGGCAGCCGATGCTGCTCTGGCGCCTGCCAAGGATGTGGACGGCATCACCGCGGGCTCCCTCGCGGGCGTCTTCATGGGAACGGGGGAGGGCTACACTCCCTGCACCGCCCAGGCCTGCATGGAGATCCTCGCTCACTACGGGATCGAGACGGTCGGCAAGCGCGCCGTCGTGCTGGGGCGCAGCCTTGTGGTGGGTCGCCCCGTGGCCTGTCTGCTCATGGCCGCCAACGCCACGGTGACCATCTGCCACACAAAGACGCCCGACCCCGCTGTCATCGCGCGCGAGGCCGACATCCTCATCTGCGCCACGGGGCGCATGGAGAGTGTGGGTGCGGACTATGTTGCGCCCGATGCCGTGGTGCTCGACGTGGGCATCTCCTGGAATGCGGATAAGGGCAAGCTCTGCGGCGATGCGGACTTCGACGCCATCGAGCCGCTCTGCGCCGCCATCACCCCCGTGCCCGGCGGCGTGGGCGCCGTCACCAACAGCGTGCTCGTCTCACACGTCGTGCAGGCCGCCCTCGCGACCCTGGGCTGACCACAGGCGCTGGAAAGGAATGGCATCATATCGTCGAGCAGTGCCAGATTTGGAGATCGGGAATCAATCCATTGCGTATCTACAGCGAGGAGAACACAATCGCCATCACTCCTGAAGTGCACAGGGAGATAAGCCGCTTCTATTCTTCGAAGCATGAGATGACTGGGGGAATGGTTGCTCGAGATTATCTCATAGGAAAAAGTTTCGAGGAACAATACGAATTCGGTTTGAAGGTGCTTGAAATGTGCAGAAAGGCGGTGGGTTAGTGGAAGATTTCTATGCGCAGTTCGTCGCATTATGCACACAATTGTGTTTCGAGAAGGATTACTTAGACAAGTCAAAGCTTCGCAAACATAATGCTGCGGTGACAAAACTCGGCAAATTGAAAGAGAAAATGCTGAAGACTGATTGCATTGAAACAATCAGAAGTCTGTTATTACATGAAGATGAAAGGGTTAGGCTTTCAGCAGCTATCATGTGCCTGAAGCAATTGCATGGTCTAGAAGAAGAAGCAAAGCGCGTTGCACAAGAGATTGCCGATTCTTCTCTCGATCCTTTCATCCGTTTCGAGGCGACGTTTCTTCTTGAAACGTTGAATCCTGAATCGACATTTTACGGGTGGTAGCTCTTTCTGAGATTTGAGACTGATCATCTTCTTCCGAAGATGCGCTTGAGCCAGGTGATGAAGCGCTACCAGATGCCGGGTGCCGGCACTGTTGTGATCGCTTCGGACTCGACGCTCGCCACGATCTCCGCTTCCGGCTCCGCTGCCAGCGGCCCCAGCGTACGCGCAGGCAACTCGCGCACCATGCGTGCCGGGTTCATGAAGTAGTGCGCCAGGCGTTCCTGACTCCGCGAGCCGTCACCTTCGCGCAGACGTGTGTAGCTGCCATCGGCGTTCATGAGCCAGCCGTCCTCACGGTCGGTACGAAAGGCATCCAGCACTTCGAGTACGTCGGCACGCGGCCCGTCGTCTTTGACCTCGACGAATACCTCCACGCGACGCTGCGTATTGCGGTTGAGCAGGTCGCCGCTTCCCATGAAGATGCGCCGCGGGTTGCCATCTGCTCCGGTGCCGAATGCATAGATGCGCGAATGCTCCAGGTAGCGACCCACGACACTCTTGACCACGATGCTATCCGTCATACCGGGTATGCCGGGGCGCAGACAGCAGATACCGCGGATGAAGAGCTCCACCTTCACACCGGCTTGCGAGCAAGCGATGAGCTCCTTCATGATGGCCTGGTCGTTCATCGAGTTGCATTTGATGGTGATGGCACCAGCTTCACCCAAAGCACGCTGCTCGCGCATGAGGCCCAGCAGCTGTTTCCTGAAGCCGCGTGGTGCCACCAGCAGATGTTCGGTGGCGGGTGGGACCTCTCCTCGCGCCAGTGCATCGAAGACGGCAGTGGCGTCCTGTCCGATGCCCTTATCTGCTGTGATCAAGGACAGGTCCGTATAGGCCTCCGCCGTGACCTCGTTGTAGTTGCCGGTCCCCACCTGCGTGATGAAGCGCTGCTCACCATCCGCGCCTTGCAGCGCGATGGAGCATATCTTGGAATGCACCTTGAGGTCCGGTAGGCCATAGACCACCGTGCAACCCGCATCCACGAGCATCTCGCTGTAGTCGATGTTGTTGCGTTCATCGAATCGCGCACGCAGCTCGAGTAGGCAGAGCACATCCTTGCCGCGATCCGCCGCATAGGCCAGTGCCATCGCGACCTTGCTGCACGATGAGAGCCGGTAGAGCGTGATGCGGATGCTGCTCACCCTTGGGTCATCGGCCGCTTCGTATAGCAGATCGATGAAGGGTGCCATGCTGTGGAAGGGGTAGGCCAGGAGCAGGTCATGTTCCAGCAGATGGTCGATGTACTCCCCGCGCCTCAGGTCGATGCTGCGCACCGGTTTGCGGGGCTTGTACTTGAGCCCCGGGATTCCCGCGAGTTCGCGTCCGAATCCCAAGTCGAAGGGGACGGTGCCGACGAAGCACGCCGCGCTGTCAACGCCGAGCTGCTTCATCAGCGCGTTGTGGAACTGCTTCGAGACAGCACCATCGATCTGGAGGCGGACGGGCTGCTCGCGCTTGCGCTTGGCGAGCAGACGCTCCATCTTGGCGCGGAAGTCGCTCGAATAGGCGCCCACTTCTCCTTCGACGAAGACATCCGCGTTGCGTGTCACGCGGATGATGCACGACTCGCGCACATCGTGCTTCTTGTAGAGAGCGGAGCAGAAGTGCCGCACCACATGTGACATGATGAAGACCTTGCGAACCCCGTCGCCTTCCACCACCTTGTATGGCGGGACGCGGTAGAGAGAGCAGATGCCCAGGCAGCGCTTAACACCTTTCTGCAGATGGGAGGCGAGATAGTTCTGCTTGTTGCCCAGGAATTGCATGGGGTGCTTGTCGTCCACGATGCGTGGGGAGAGCAGGTCGCGCACCTCTGCGAAGAACTTCTTGGCCATGCTCTCATCGAGTTTGGAGATGCGACTGAAGTCGACGATCTCCACGCCGGCGGCCTTGAGATCGTAGTACAGGTGGTGGTAGACGTCCTGGGCGCGATCATGCTGGGCGGCGACCTCTTCGAGTATCCGCTTCAGGCGGGTGTCGCTGTCCTCACCCGTCTTGGGGTCGCGGTAGTCTGGCAGCAGCGCCTTGCTGTGCATGAGCGAGCCGATGCGCACCATGAAGAAGTCGTCCATGTTGGAGTGGTAGATGGACAGGAAATTGAGGCGCTCGAGCAGGGGGATGTCGTTGTCATCCGCCTGGGCGAGCACGCGCAGGTCGAACTGGAGCCATGACAGTTCACGATCGATGAAGCATTCCTTCACCGACATCTTCTTCTCCTGTGCGTTCGCTTCCGCCATGTGCATCTCCCAAAGCCGTGTATGCGAAGTATACGGCAATATCCTTCCTTCTGCCTGCGATATCCCATCGCTTGCCTGTGCGGGCTCGACATAAAAGTTAGAAGAAGCTAACATTATGCCTGCGGGTAGGGATAGGGATGAAAGGTACGCGACGATGTCAGTCCAAGCTCAACGGAACAGTTCATGGAAGACCACGGAATCACGTGATGGGATGCGCGATACGATCGAGCAGCGCATCCGCGAGGAGCTCCCGTGCCCCATGGCGGCAGCAGGGGAGTGCAGGAACAAGGACTGCCGTCGTTGCGCCTTCCGCCGCATCGAGTTCGAGGACATCGCCTGAGTAGTGTGCACCTTCCTCACTGATGCCTGAATGCTCAGGGGCTTCTTCAGTATGGCAGCGTACACGTGAAGCGCTTTTTCAGTATGGTCGTACTGAAGAAGGTGTTGAGATGTACGTCACCATACTGGAAAAGCCCCTGAGCATCCATCTATGGAAGTCGTGCCTTCGACACATCGCCTCCATGCTACCCCCACACCTGTCGTTACGAGCGTGAAACCAAATTACCTCTACCAATCTTCGCGTTTAGTGATATGCTATGAACCGCGTCAAGATATATCGTAAACACGAAAGGTCGAAGCATGGCAGAGCGCAAATACTTCCGCATGAAGCCCAGCCCCAAGGAGGCCGCCTATTGGGCTGGTTTCTACAAGAACTTCAACAGGGAGACCGTCTTCCGTCTCACCCAGACCCGCGAGACCAAGTACCTCTACTTCTATGAGGAAGAGGGCAAGATGTATGAGTACTTCACCGAGACCTGCTTCGAGCCCTACCACTACATCAGGCTCCACAACGGTGTGAGGACCCCCGTCGATTCCTGGGCCGTGCCCGGTTGCGAGCCCGCTCACCTGACCAGGCTCTATCCCATGACCGAGGACGAGTTCACCGCGGCCGTCGAGGAGCTCGAGGATGTGCGTCACCTCTTCGACAACCTCCTGACCATGAACGTCGAGAAGGGCCGCCGCGCCAAGAACATCGAGAAGGCTGAGAAGGCCCGCAAGGCCGAGGAGAAGGCCGAGCGCAAGGCTGCTGCCGAGGCCGCCAAGAAGGCCGAGGAGGAGCGCCTCGCCCACGAGGCCGCCATCGCCGCCGGTGAGATCCCGCCCGATCCCGTGACCATCGAGGACATCGCCGCTGAAGCTGGCGAGCTCCTGCGCTATACTGTCGCCACCGCTCGCGAGAGCATCGCTGAGGCCGACGCGCAGAAGTAGTCCGCCCAGTCATTCTCCCGCTCCCCGCAGTACCGAGGAAGGATCAATCGTGCCCATCTCAACCGCAGATTTCAAGAACGGCAAGTGCATCATCGTCGATGGCAAGATGTACACCATCATCAGCTTCCAGCATGTCACGCCCGGCAAGGGTGGCGCCTTCGTGCGCACCAAGCTGCGCGACGTCAAGTCCGGTCGTGTGATCGACAACACCTTCCGCGCCGGCGAGAAGTTCGATGACGTGCACATGGAGACCAAGGAGATGCAGTACCTCTACACCGATGGTGAGGACTACCACTTCATGGATACCGTCTCCTACGAGCAGGCCGCCATCTCCACCGAGGTCATCGGCGACGTGGCCAAGTGGCTCAAGGAGAACGACATGTGCCAGCTTGAGTATGCCGGTGGCGAGCTCATCGGCGTCGAGCCCCCCATGTTCGTCGAGCTCGAGGTCACCGAGACCGAACCCGGCTTCAAGGGCGACACCGTCCAGGGCGGCACCAAGCCCGCGACCCTGGAGACCGGTGCCGTGGTGAACGTGCCCATGTTCGTGAACATCGGCGACGTGGTGCGCATCGACACCCGCGACGGTCGTTACATCACCCGCGTCTAGTCACGTCTTCGCGCTCGCTTATCGGCCAGTTGGCTTGAACCTGCACCCCAAGGCCCCCAGTGATGGGGGCCTTTGCCGTATAATGATAAGTTAATGCCTGCAACGTGGCGCTTCTTCCAAGCAGGGGAGAAGCCCGTCACCACGCAAGCGCTTATCCACTTTGAAACACACATAGGGAGGAGGCAACATGAAGCCACTGCATCTCATGGACACGACGATCCGTGATGCGCACCAGTCGCTCTGGGCCACGCGCATGGAGATAGGCGATATGCTGCCCATTCTTTCGAAGATGGACCAGGTGGGTTACTGGGCCATCGAATGCTGGGGTGGCGCCACCTTCGACGCCTGCCTGCGCTTCCTGGATGAGAATCCCTGGGAGCGCCTGCGCGCCATCAAGAAGCATTGCCCCAACACACCGCTCTCCATGCTGGTGCGCGGTCAGAACCTGGTGGGCTACCATCACTACTCCAAGGAGATCGTGGACCGCTTCATCAAGGCTTCCCATCGCAACGGCATCGACGTGTTCCGCGTCTTCGATGCCCTGAACGACATCCGCAACGTCGTCGACTGCGCTGTCGCCATCAAGGAGGCTGGTGCACACTTCGAAGGCGCCATCTCCTACACTATGAGCCCGGTGCACACCCTGGACAGCTATCTGGACTATGCGCAGGCCCTGAAGGACCTGGGCGCGGATTCCATCTGCATCAAGGACATGGCCGGCATGCTCACCCCGTATCGCACCGAGCGCATCGTGCGCGCACTCAAGGAGGAGATCGACCTCCCGGTGCATGTGCACTGCCACTACGTTGGTGGTATGGCTCCCGCCAACTACCTCAAGGCCGCCGAGGCCGGTGCCGACATCGTCGACACCGCCAGTGCGCCCCTTGCCTTTGGTAACTCGCAACCCGCCGTCGAGATGGTCGTGGCCGCTCTGAAGGAGTCCGGTTATGACACCGGTCTCGACCTGGATCTGCTCTTCGACATCGCCGACTACTGGGAGATGATCCGCAAGCGCGGCCATTACAAGCGCGGCGTCTCGTCCCTCATCCACATGCGTGTCTACAGCCATCAGGTTCCCGGCGGCATGATGAGCAACCTCATCAGCCAGCTGGAGGCCCAGAAGGCCCGCGACCGTCTGCCCGACGTCATGGCGGAGATCCCCCGCGTGCGCGCCGAGGTGGGCTACCCGCCGCTCGTGACCCCCATGTCGCAGATCGTGGGCACGCAGGCGGTGCTGAACGTGATCACCGGCAAGCGCTGGAGCGTCGTTCCCTCCGAGATGAAGGACTACATGCTGGGCCTGTACGGCAAGGCTCCCGGTGCCTTCGATGAGAGCATCCGCTCCAAGGTGATTGGTGACGCCAAGCCGCTCGACCCCAACGTCGCGCCCGGCTCGCTCGTGACCACCACCTTCGATGAGGTCGCGGCCGAGATCGGCGATCTGGCCAAGAGCGAGGAGGACGAGCTCATGTACGCGCTCTTCCCCAACGAGGCGCGCACCTATCTTTCCAAGCATCGCACGGTTGAGAAGACCGCCTTCATGCTGGAGAGCGAATCCAGCGAAACCAAAGAGGAGGATTACGTGGACATCAATCAGATCCGTGAACTCATCCGCATCGTGGAGGAGGCCGGAATCGGCGAGGTCACCGTTGAGGAAGCCGGCATGAAGGTCGTGGTGCGCAAGAGCAGCGGTGCTGCTGCGGATGCCCCCGCTGTGGCCACCACCCCTGTCCAGACCGCCAAGGAGAAGGCCCAGGAGGTCACCAAGGCCCAGCAGGCCGCTTCCGACCACCCGGACAGCTGGATCCCCGTGACCGCTCCCATGATCGGCACCTTCTATGCCGCTCCCGCCCCCGGCGCCGCTCCCTTCGTGGCCGTGGGTGACGAAGTCTGCGCCGGTCAGGCCCTGTGCATCGTCGAGGCGATGAAGCTCATGAACGAGATCACCGCTCCGCAGATGGGCGTCGTGCGCGAGATCTGCGTGAACAACGCCGACCCGGTCGAGTACGGCACCGTGCTGTTCTACCTCGAGCCCCATTCCACTCGGGAGCTGCAGTAGCGATGTTCAAGCGCATACTCATAGCCAACCGCGGCGAGATCGCCCTGCGTATCATCCGCGCCTGTCATCAGCTGGGCGTGGATGCCGTCGTGGTCTATTCGGAGATGGATAAGGACTCTCTTCCCGTCAAACTCGCCGACAAGGCGCTGTGCATTGGTCCGGCTCCCGCCAGCCAGTCATACCTGCAGATCCCCAGTGTCATCGCCGCCGCGAAGATAAGCGGCTGCGAGGCAATCCACCCCGGCTACGGCTTCCTTGCCGAGAATGCCGACTTCGCGCGTCTGTGCGCGGAGAACGACCTCGTGTTCATCGGCCCCTCCGCTGAGAGCATCGAGCTCATGGGCGACAAGGCGCGCGCCCGCGAGACCATGATGGCAGCCGGTGTGCCCTGCGTGCCCGGCAGCCAGGGCACCGTGGACAACGTCGAGGGCGCCTTCGAGGTGGCCAAGCTCACTGGGTATCCGCTGCTCATCAAGGCCAAGGCCGGCGGCGGTGGCAAGGGCATGCGCGTGGTGAACGCCCCCGACGAGCTCGAGCATGCCTACGACATGGCCCGCAACGAGGCGCTGGCCGCCTTTGGCAACAGCGAGGTCTACATCGAGCGTTATCTGGCCCGCTCTCGCCACGTCGAGATGCAGATCCTGGCCGACACCCGCGGCAACGTGATGCATCTGTGCGAACGCGACTGCAGCGTGCAACGCCGTCACCAGAAGCTCATCGAGGAGGCTCCCAGCCCCGCTCTCTCCCAGGAACAGCGCGATGCCATGGCTGCAGCCGCTCTTGCCGCCGTGCGTGGCGCCAAGTACGTGAACGCCGGCACCATCGAATTCCTGCTGGCGGAGGACGGCAGTTTCTACTTCATGGAGATGAACACCCGCGTGCAGGTGGAGCATCCGGTTTCCGAGCAGGTCACCGGCGTGGACATCATCAAGGAGCAGCTGCGCATCGCCTCCGGAGAGCCCTTGGGCTGCCTCGCGCTCGCGCCTTGCACCCCCAAGTGCCACGCCATGGAGTTCCGTATCAACGCCGAGGATCCCGCGGCGGGCTTCCGCCCCTGCCCCGGTCGCATCACCCGCTTCGACCTGCCCGGTGGCAGGAACGTGCGGGTCGACACCCACATCCGCGCGGGTAGCGTGATCCCTCCCACCTACGATTCGCTCATCGCCAAACTCATCGTCTGGGGCGACGATCGTGCAGAGGCAATCGCCGTGGCGAAGCAGGCATTGCGTGAGTTCAAGATCGAGGGCATCGCCACCACGATCCCCTTCCATCTGGCCGTGCTGGAGAACCCTGTGTTCTGCGCTGGTGCAGTATTTACGGACTTTGTTGAGACCCAGATGGGTGGCGGCTTATAATATATAGGATGCGCTGCCGTGTGTGCAGCGCTTGAAAGGAGCTCCAATGGAGAACGAATTGAACATCGACGGTCTTGGCATCTCCATCACCGTGCTCGAGACCATCATCAATCGTGCCGTCACCGAGGTCGAGGGTGTGGCCGGTATCGGCGGTGGCAACATCGTGCGCACCACCAAGGCGCGCTTCGGTAGCGATCGTGCCAGCAGCACTGGCATCGACGTCGGTCTGACCGATAACGCCTTCGATATCAGCGTGCGCATGCAGGCACGCTACGGATATCGCCTGACCGAGGTCGCCAACAACGTTCGCGAGGCCGTCAACAACGCCATCATGAGCCAGGTGGGCATCGGCGTGAACTACGTGGACATCCACGTCGACGGCATCGTCTTCCCCGCGGAGTAGCCCGTGGCACGCAAATACGAGCGCAGCCTCTCCAGGCAGGAGGCGCTGCAACT
The DNA here is from genome assembly GCA_017434185.1 of Coriobacteriales bacterium. GTDB lineage: Bacteria > Actinomycetota > Coriobacteriia > Coriobacteriales > RUG844 > RGIG2431. The sequence goes on along the minus strand of JAFRFV010000010.1, from coordinate 5,511 downwards.
GCTGTATCAAAGTGAGATCCGCAGCACCGCCACCGCCGAGCTCATCGGCAGTGGCACCGTGCTGCTCGCCCAGGAGCTGCCGGCGGAAGACCAGGATGAACCGCTGGTCAAGGAGCTGGCCCTGGATGAATACGCGCGCTATCTGGTGGATGGCGTCTGCAGCCATCGTGAGGAACTGGATGCCCGCATCGCGGCCGTCTCCGAGAACTGGAGCATCAGCCGCATGCCCATCCTTGACCTGAACGTGCTGCGCATCGCGCTCTTCGAATTGCTCTTCGCACAGGACATCCCGGCTTCCGTCGCCATCAACGAAGCGGTCGAATTGGCCAAGGACTACGGTACCGACGAGTCCTCCAAGTTCGTCAACGGCATCCTGGGATGCATCGCCCGTGAAATCGAGGCCCAGCAGGGCACGCAGGAAGCAGGGGAGTGAAGCATGGCCACACTGGGCAACGAACCCAAGACCTTCGGTGAGATCCAAGGACGTCTGGACGAGATCCTGCTGCAGGTGCGCAGTAAGGAGGCCTCGCTCGAGAAGAGCCTCGACCTGTACGAGGAGGCCCTGCGTCTGGCCAATGCCGCGCTGGAACATATCGGCGACCCCGAGCTCTCGGATGCCGAGCAGGCACAGTACCTGAGTGAGAAGGCCAAGCAGGAAGCGGCGGATGTCGCTGAGCCTCCGGCTGATGACTCCACCCTCGAGGACGGGGAGTAGTCGCACATGGAGCGTATCCTGGATACCATCAGCTGTCCTGCGGACCTCAAGGCCCTTGGTCCCAGTCAGTGCCGCGTGCTTGCAGCGGAGATCCGCAGTGAGATGATCTCCACCGTATCCAGGACCGGCGGCCATCTGGCTCCCAGTCTGGGCGCCATCGAACTCATCATCGCCATCCATCGCTTCATCGATGCGCCGATGGATAAGCTCATCTTCGACGTGGGTCACCAGGCCTACGCCCACAAGATGCTCACCGGGCGACTGGAGTCCTTCGACACCCTGCGCACGCTGGGTGGCATCAGCGGCTTCCCCAAGCGCGAGGAGAGCCCCTACGACACCCATGACTCCGGTCATGCCTCCGATTCCCTCTCCATCGCCCTGGGTCTCGCACTCGCCCGTGATCTGAACGGCGACGACAACCGCGTGGTCGCCCTCATCGGCGACGGCTCCCTCAGCGCCGGCATGGCGTTCGAGGCGATGAACCAGATCGGGCAGATCAAGCCCAAGATGACCATCGTCCTGAACGACAATGCCATGAGCATCTCCAAGAACGTGGGTGCTCTCGCTCAGCGTCTCGCCAAGGCCCGCATGAACTCGCATTATCTGACCGCCAGCGAGAAGGTCATCAGCGGCCTGGGTTCTTCGGAGCATCCCGGTACCCGCAAGGTGCTCGATGCGGGCTTGCGCTTCCGTGACAGCATCAAGTCCGGTTTCCTCAAGGGCGGTATGCTCTTCGAAGAGCTGGGTATCAAGTACCTGGGCCCCATCGATGGCCATGACATGGAGGTCGTCGAGGAGACCCTGCGTGCTGCGGACCGCTTCAACGGTCCCGTGATCATCCATGCCGTCACCACCAAGGGCAACGGCTACGAGCCCTCGCTCGAGCATCCCGACATCTTCCATGGCATCGGTCCCTTCGATCCCGAGACCGGTGCACCCATCAAGAAGTCCGGTGGCGCGCCCTCGTTCACCAAGGTCTTCTCACAGGCTCTCATCGCCGAAGCGCAGGACAATCCGGACATCGTGGCCATCACCGCCGCCATGCCCTCCGGCACCGGCCTGGATGCTTTCGCGAGCGCTTATCCCAAGAGTTTCTTCGACGTGGGCATCTGCGAGGAACACGCGGTCACCTTCGCAGCAGGCCTCGCCCTTGGAGGCAAGCTGCCGGTCGTGGCCATCTACTCGACCTTCCTGCAGCGCGCCTTCGATCAGATCGTCATCAACGTCGCCCTGCAGAAGCAGCACGTGGTCTTCTGCGTCGATCGCGCCGGCTTGGTGGGCGCCGACGGCCCCACCCACCATGGTGCCTTCGACCTCGCCTGGTTGCGTTGCGTCCCCGGTCTGCGCATTCTTTCCCCCAGCAACGAGGCCGAACTCGTCGACGCCCTGCATACGGCGCTGTACATGGACGGCCCCGTGGTGGTGCGCTATCCGCGTGGCAACGGCATCGGCGTCCCGATTCCCAGCGAACCCGGCACCTGGCCCCTTGGCGAATCCGTCATCCGCCGTGCGGGTGGCGATGTCGTCATCCTGGCCATCGGTCGTATGGTGAACGAAGCGCTCGTCGCCGCTGAGATGCTGCATGCCCAATGGGGTATCGAGGCGCGTGTGGTCGACATGCGCTGGGTCAAGCCCATCGACCAAGCCGCCGTGGCCGCCGCAGCCAAGCTGCCACTGCTCGTCACGCTCGAGGAAGGCACCCTCAGGGGTGGCTTCGGCAGCGCGGTGATGGAGTCGCTGGCGGCACAGGATCTGCAGCCCCACGTGCTCACGCTCGGTCTGCCCGATGCCTTCATCACCCAGGGCGATGTGGATTCGCTCATGGAGGGCGTGGGCTTATCACCTGCCGGTATCGCCAACAGCATCGCCGCCGCCTTGGGCAAGGCGGAGTAGACGGACATGGCAAGCAAGAGGATCCGTTTGGACCGCGCACTCGTTTCGCGCGGTCTCTTCGACGACACCGCTGCCGCGCAGCGCGCGATCCTCGCCGGTGACGTGAAGGTCGATGGTGGCCGGGTCTATTCACCCGCCGCGACCGTTTCCCCCGATGCCGTCATCGAACTCATCTTGCATCTGCCCTATGTCTCCCGCGGCGGCTTCAAGCTGGCGGGCGCCCTGGAGGCGTTCGCCTTCGACCCCGCGGGCATGAACTGCATCGACTGCGGCTGTTCCACCGGTGGCTTCACCGATTGCCTCCTGCAGCATGGTGCCGCCCGCGTCTGCGCCGTCGATGTGGGCTACGGGCAGTTCGCCTGGCAGCTGCGTCAGGACCCCCGTGTGAGCCTCTTCGAGCGCACCAACATCCGTGCGATCGGTCTGGAGGAATCGGGTGGCCCCTTCGATTTGGCGGTCTGCGACATCTCCTTCGCGCCGCTGCGTTCCTTCGTCGCGTCGATCGCGGCGCTCATGAAGCCCGGCGCGCATGCCATCCTGCTCGTCAAGCCACAGTTCGAGGTCGCCAAGAATCTGGTGGGGGAGCGCGGTGTCGTGCGTGACGCCGCTGTCCACGAGGATTGCCTGCGCGCCGCCTGCGACGATGTCACAGCTGCGGGACTCATGCCCCTGCAACTCGCGACCTCGCCCATCACCGGGCCCGAAGGCAACATCGAGTTCCTCTTGCTCGCCCGCAAGGCCTACGCGGCGATACCCACCTTCGATTTCGCCGCCATCGTGGCGCAAGCACATACACAGCACGCTTCGTGAAAGGAGGATGCATGGGAACGACCCCAACCGGTCATCCGAGCCCGGACATCCTGCAGCACAAGTGGTACCTGTATCTGACCGAATTCTTCGCCGGAATGGCTGTCATGGCGGTCGAGCTGGGTGCCAGCAGGCTCATCGCGCCCTATTTCAGCTCGTCCCAGATCGTGTGGACCATCATCATCGGCACCATCATGATCGCCATGGCGCTGGGCAACATCTACGGTGGTCGTGCGGCGGATAGGGACCCCGATCCCGACAAACTCTACCGTCGCATCCTGATAGCTGCCGTGTGGATAGCCGCCATCCCCTTCGCGGGCAAGTTCGTGATCCTGGCAGTGACGGCTCTGCTGGTGGTCACGGTGAGCACGAACCTGCTCATCTGGGCAGCGCTTATCACCTGCCTCATCGTGTTCGTCTTCCCGCTCTTCCTGCTGGGCACGGTCACGCCTTCGCTGGCCAAGTTCGCCGTCGAGAGTCTGGATGACTCCGGCAAGACCGTGGGCGCGCTGGGTGCCTACAACACGGTGGGCTCCATCATAGGCACCTTCGTCCCCACCTTCATCTCCATCCCCGCCGTGGGCACCGCCGTCACCTTCCTCATCTTCGCGGGCATCCTCTTGCTGTTGGGTGTGGTGTACTTCCTCTTCTCGAAACGCGGCAGGGGCAGGATGCTGGCCGCCGCGGTTCCCTTCGTGCTGCTGTGCGCGCTCACGCCCAGTGTGGGTTTCGCCTTCTGGCAGGACGACCTGGTGTACGAAGGCGAGTCCGTCTACAACTACCTGCAGGTACAGGAGGACGACCGTGAGGTGATCCTGTCCACCAACGTGCTCTTTGGCGTGCAGTCCGTCTACATGAAGGATGGCGGGCTTTCCGGCATGTACTACGACGTCGCCATGGCCGCCCCTTTCATGTCGCAGCGGCCCGACGCCAGCTGCGACATCCTGGTGCTGGGTATGGGCACGGGCACCTACGCCAAGCAATGCAGCGAGCATCTGGGTGACATGAACGTGCGGGTGGAGGGCGTCGAGATAGACGGCAAGATCATCAGCCTGTCCCATGAGTACTTCGATCTGCCCGAATCCATCAAGGTGACCCAGTACGACGGCCGCGCTTTCCTCAACGTGTGTCAGGACCGCTACGATGTCATCATGGTGGATGCCTACCAGGACATCACCATCCCGTTCCAGATGTCCTCCGTCGAGTTCTTCACCCTGCTCGAGCAGCACTTGAAGCCCGGTGGTGTGCTGGTGGTGAACATGAACATGCGGGTGGATGCCGCCGATGGCATCAACACCTGGCTTTCCGACACCATCGCCAGCTGCTTCCCGTACGTCTACGTGGTCGACGTGCCCTATTCGGGCAACCGCGAACTCTTCGCCTCGAACGACCCCGCCATGCTCGAGCGCTTCGAGGCGCAGCTGCCCGGGATCGCCGAACCCGCGCTGCGTCGCATGATGGACCGCGTCGATGCGGACATCGTGCCCTACCATGGCGGCGGTTTGATCCTCACCGATGACAAGGCCCCGGTGGAGTTGCTGGGCATGGCCGCGATCGATGAGCTCATCCAGGAGGAACTTGCTTATTATAAGGAGGCTTTCCGCCGCGACGGCATCTCCGCGCTCTTGGGCTAGACCTTGGGCTATAATCAACAGGTTATGCAGTATCAGACGGAGGACGCGAAGCGATGAAGATAGGTATCGTGAGCAATGGCACCAGTACGCAGGCGATGGATGCCGCCCTGCAATTGCAGGAGTACCTGGCGCAGCGGGGCATCACCGCGGTTCAAGCGGATGGTTACGAGCCCTCGGGCGGCGATTGCGACCCGCGTCTGCGCGACTGCGACCTGGTCATGAGCCTGGGCGGCGACGGCACCACCTTGAAGGCCGCCCGTCTGCTGGGCTACTCGCAGATCCCCCTCATGAGCATCAACTTCGGCAACCTGGGCTTCCTTTCCAGTGGCGCCAAGGAAGGTGATATGTTCCAAGCCCTGGATACCTTCCTCGCTGGCGACTACTCCATCTCGTCGCGCGCCACGCTCCTGGCGACCCTCGTGTTCGATGACGGCAAGGAATCGTCCTTCTTCGCATTGAACG
>JAFRFV010000122.1 GCA_017434185.1 Coriobacteriales bacterium | reverse complement strand
GGTCTACGGCAAGATGATGACCAGCACGAAGAAGTTCCACGCCCATGACGAGAACAACGAAGCTGGCGTGGGCGACACCGTCCGCATCATGGAGACCCGCCCCATGAGCAAGACCAAGCGTTGGCGCCTCATGGAGATCGTCGAGAAGGCCAGGTAGGAGGTAAACCATGATCCAGATGCAAACCATCCTGAACGTGGCCGACAACTCCGGCGCCCGCAAGGTCCAGTGCATCAAGGTGCCCGGTGGCTCCAAGCGCCGCTATGCTGGCCTGGGTGACGTCATCGTCTGCTCCGTCAAGGAGGCGACCCCCAACGCCCCCGTCAAGAAGGGCGACGTTGTGAAGTGCGTCATCGTGCGCGTCAACAAGGAGATCCGTCGTAAGGACGGTAGCTACATCAGGTTCGATGACAACGCCGCCGTCGTTATCGACAACCAGGGTAACCCCCGTGGTACCCGTATCTTCGGTCCCGTGGCCCGCGAGCTTCGTGATAAGCGCTACATGAAGATCGTCTCCCTGGCTCCCGAGACCCTTTAGGAGGAACCATAATGACGAAGCTTCGTATCCGCAAGGGCGACAAGGTCAAGGTCATCTCCGGCAACAACAAGGGCAAGGTGGGCACCGTCCTGCGCTGCCTCCCCGAGTCCGAGCGTGTTGTCGTGGAGAAGGTCAACATCCACAAGAAGGCCATGCGCCCCACCCGCGAGAATCCCCGCGGTGGCATCATGGAGATCGAGGCACCGCTGCATGTCTCCAACGTCATGCTCGTGTGCCCCAAGTGCGGCCAGCCCACCCGTGTTGGCCTCAAGCGCGATGACGACGGCAAGCGCGTCCGCGTGTGCAAGAAGTGTGGTAAGGACATCTAGTCCTGTCCATAGAGTAACTGGCCCCTCGCCTCGCGCGAGGGGGGCAGGGTTGGAAATCCTGCCTTAATCCACGGCAATTGGAGGAAAGAGAAACATGGCACCTCGTTTGAAGGACAAGTACCAGAACGAGATCGTTCCCAAGCTCAAGGAACAGCTTGGGATCGAGAACATCCACCAGGTCCCCCGCCTGGAGAAGATCGTCGTCAACATGGGTGTTGGCGAGGCTGCCCAGGACGTCAAGCAGCTGGATGCCGCCATCGCCGACCTGCGCCAGATCACTGGCCAGCAGCCCATGGTGACCCGCGCTCGCAAGTCCATCGCCAGCTTCAAGATCCGTACCGGCATGCCCATCGGCTGCAAGGTCACTCTGCGCGGCGACCGTATGTGGGAGTTCCTGGATCGCCTTCTGGCTACCGCTATCCCCCGCATCCGTGACTTCCGCGGTATCCCGGCCACCAGCTTCGATGGTCGCGGCAACTACTCCCTGGGCGTCACCGAGCAACTGATCTTCCCGGAGATCGACTACGACAAGGTGGACAAGGTCCGCGGCATGGACATCACCTTCGTCACCACGGCAACGAATGATAAGGACGCCAAGGCCCTGCTGGATGCCTTCGGTTTCCCGTTCAAGACCCGATAGGAGAATGCAAGAATGGCAAAGAAGTCGATGATTGCCAAGGCCAAGCGTGAGCCCAAGTTCAGCACTCGTCAGCACAACCGCTGCAGCAGGTGTGGTCGTCCCCGCGCCTACTATCGCAAGTTCGGTCTGTGCCGCGTCTGCGTGCGCGAGCTCGCCAGCCGTGGCGAACTCCCCGGCGTCACCAAGTCCAGCTGGTAGTTCCAGCACCTGGCACACCGTATCAGGGAGGCACTTCGAAAGGCGTTGCCGCTAAGGGCGGCGACGAACCAACGGAACGTGGCTCATCAAGAACCAAAGGAGAAACAATGAGCACAACTGATTCCATTGCAGATATGCTTACGCGCATCCGTAATGCGAACTCTGCAGGCAAGGAGGCTGTGAGCATGCCTTCTAGCAAGAAGCTGGTTGAGATCGCCCGCGTCATGAAGGAAGAGGGCTACATCGTCAGCTACGACGTGATCGAGAATGATCCCCAGGACATCCTCACGATCACCCTCAAGTACGGCCCCAAGAAGCAGCGCACCATCCGTGGCCTGCGCCGCATCAGCAAGCCCGGCCTGCGTATCTACGCTGGCAAGGACGAGCTGCCCCGAGTCCTGGGTGGAATCGGCACCGCCGTCATCTCCACCTCCAAGGGCGTCATGGCCGACCGCGATGCTCGCCTTGCCGGTGTCGGCGGCGAGGTCCTGGCTTACATCTGGTAACCGGCAGAAGGAAAGGAGCACGATATGTCCCGTATCGGTAAGCACCCCATCCCGGTTCCCGCTGGCGTTGAGGTCAAGATCGAAGAAGGCAACAAGGTCACCGTCAAGGGTCCCAAGGGCGAGCTCTCCCAGAGCTTCAGCTCTCGCGTGAACATCGAGCAGGAGGACGGCCACATCACCGTCTCCCGTGACAGCGATGATCGCGAGGCCCGCTCCCTGCATGGCCTGACCCGCACCCTCATCAACAACATGGTGGTTGGCGTCCACACCGGCTTCGCCAAGAAGCTCGAGATCGTGGGCGTTGGTTACCGCGCCGCTCTCAAGGGCAAGAACCTCGAGATGCAGCTGGGTTACTCCCACCCCGTGGTCGTGGAGCCCAAGGAGGGCATCTCCTTCGAGGTTCCCAACCAGACCACCATCATCGTCCATGGTATCGACAAGCAGCAGGTTGGCCAGGTGGCCGCTGACATTCGCGCTTGGCGTGCTCCCGAGCCCTACAAGGGCAAGGGCATCCGCTACTCCGGCGAGAACGTCCGTCGCAAGCTTGGTAAGGCTGCTGGTTAGAAACTGGGTTCGTATAAGGGATCAGGCTCGAGCTGATACGCTCGAAGGATTTTGAGGAGTTGTGCAATGGAAAAGCATAAGGCGAAGCAGGCGGGTCTCAAGCGCCGCCAGCGTCGTATTCGCGGGAAGATCAGCGGTACTGCTGCTCGTCCGCGCCTCCGCATCACCAGGACCGAGGCTCACATCTACGCTCAGGTGATCGATGACGTCAAGGGCGTCACCCTGTGCGCTGCCTCCTCCGTTGACAAGGAGTTCAAGGAGCTTGGCAAGAAGGGCTCCAACAAGGAAGGCGCCACCGCCGTGGGCGAGCTCATCGGCAAGCGCGCTCTGGATGCCGGCATCACCGAGGTCGTCTTCGACCGTGGCGGTTGCCTGTATCATGGTCGTGTGAAGGCTCTGGCCGACGGTGCCCGCAGCGCCGGTCTGGTGTTCTAGGGAAAGGGAAGGAGAATCATGGCTCGTAAGGAAACGCCCGTCCCTGAGCTCCAGGAAAAGGTCGTCTACATCAATCGCGTGTCCAAGGTCGTCAAGGGCGGTCGTCGCTTCGCCCTCACCGCCCTCGTGGTGGTTGGCGATGGCCAGGGTCGCGTCGGCGTTGGCATGGGCAAGTCCAACGAAGTGCCCATCGCCATCCGCAAGGGCATCGAGGATGCCAAGAAGAACATGTTCACCGTCCCTGTGACCGAGAACGCCTCCATCCCGCACGAGGTCATCGGTGAGTTCGGCGCAGGTCGCGTGCTCCTGAAGCCCGCCGTTCCCGGTACCGGCGTCATCGCCGGTGGCCCGGCCCGTGCGGTCCTCGAGCTCGCCGGTGTCAAGAACGTCCTGTCCAAGTCCCTTGGCACGGACAACCAGATGAACATCGTCAAGGCCACCGCCGAGGGCTTGAAGCAGCTCTCCAGCCCCGAGGCTGCCGCTGCTCGCCGCGACATCAGCGTTGCCAAGATGTTCGGTGGGAAGGAGCAGTAGAGATGGCTGATAAGACCCTCCGTGTGACCCAGGTCAAGAGCCCCATCGCGAAGAACCGCGATCAGCTCCAGACCCTCAAGGCCCTGGGCCTTGGCAAGATCGGTCGCAGCGTCGATCAGGTTGACAACCCTGCGGTGCGCGGCATGATCTTCAAGGTCAAGCACCTCGTCGAAGTCGAGGAGCTCTAAAGAAGGAAACTCCGATACCACCCGGCACCCTGGGTGGTATCGTGTGTTTGTTTATGTGTAAGAATAATGCCGTAAGGCGATAGGTAGTCAGTTGGCGGCGAGCAGCCAACCACGCCGGGAGGCGTGAGCGTGAAGGAGTGAAAAAGAAAATGCAGATTCAGGATCTCAAGCCGGCCGAGGGTTCCACCCACAAGCGCAAGCGCGTTGGTAGGGGTCACGGTTCGGGTCATGGCGGCACCTCCACTCGCGGTTACAACGGTCAGGGTTCCCGTGCCGGCGGCACCAAGGGTCCGGGCTTCGAGGGTGGTCAGACCCCGCTTGCTATGCGTCTTCCCAAGCTTCCCGGTTTCAACAACATCAATCGAGTGGAGTATGTGCCCGTGAATGTTGCCCGCCTGGAGGCCAAGTTCGAGAACGGCGACGTGGTTGATGGCGCGGCCCTGGTTGCCAAGGGAATCATCAAGCACGAGGACGCTCTTGTTAAGGTCTTGGGCGATGGCGCCCTCACCAAGGCCCTCACCGTCAAGGTGGACAAGGTGTCTGCATCCGCCAAGGCCAAGATCGAAGCCGCAGGAGGGACGGTAGAGGAGCTGTGCTAAAGGCTCTCGCCAACGCCTTCAAGGTTCCGGAGCTTCGTAAGAAGATCCTCTTCACCCTTGGCATCATCGCCCTGTATCGCGTGGGTTCCTACATCCCCGTGCCCGGCGTGGACTTCGCCGGCATGGTGGATGCGTTCCAGAACGCCACCGAAACGGGCGCTGCCATGGCGCTGATGAACCTGTTCAGCGGCGGTGCACTGTCGTACTTCTCCGTGTTCTCGCTGGGCATCATGCCCTACATCACCGCATCCATCATCATGCAGCTGATGCAGGGCGTCATCCCCAGCCTTGGTCGTTGGGCCAAGGAAGGTGAGGCCGGTCAGAAGAAGATCACCCAGTGGACCCGTTACCTCACGCTGATCCTGGCGCTTATCAACGCCATCGGTTACCTCGCCCTGTTCACCAACAAGAAGTCGGGCTATGGCCTGTCCTTCGTGGGTCCCTTCGGTGGCGACGCCGTCTGGGTCACCTACCTGGTGATCATCATCACCCTGATCGCGGGCACCGCCTGCATCATGTGGATGGGCGAGCTCATCACCCAGCGCGGTGTTGGCAATGGTATGTCGCTCATCATCTTCGCGAACATCATCGCCGGTTTCCCGCCCGCCATCTTCAGCTCCATCGAGGCTTCCACCTCCAAGGGTCTGGCCATGACCGCGCTCATCATCGTGTGCGTGTTGGCGGTCATCCCCTGCATCGTGTTCATCGAGCGCGGCCAGCGTCGCATCCCCGTGACGTACGCCAAGCGCGTGGTGGGCCGCAAGCAGATGGGTGGCACCTCCACCTACATCCCGTTCAAGGTCAACGCCGCCGGCGTCATCCCCATCATCTTCGCCAGCGCGCTGCTGTACTTCCCCGCACAGATCTGCGCGTTCTTCGGTGATGTGAAGTGGCTGTCCGCCACGGCCGACGCTCTGAGCGCTGGTCCCGTGAACTGGATCGGCATGGCCGTGCTCATCGTGTTCTTCGCCTACTTCTACACCACCATGGTGTTCAATCCCGAGGACACGTCCGACAACCTGCGCAAGCAGGGCGGTTTCATCCCCGGTGTCCGTCCCGGCGGTGCCACCACGCAGTACATCAAGAACGTGCTGCAGCGCATCACCCTGCCCGGCGGCATCTTCATCGCCCTCATCGCCGTGGTGCCTTCCATCCTGTTCTCGTTCACCAACAACCAGCTGATCAAGGCCTTCGGTGGTACCTCCATCCTGATCATGGTGGGCGTTGCCCTGGATACCATGACCAAGCTGGAGAGCCAACTCAAGATGTACAACTACGAGGGCTTCTTCAAGTAGGAAGCCGCCAGCCCGCTCCCGCATCCGCGGGGGCCACGTGGAAAGGTGAGTTCACATGAATATCGTTCTCCTGGGAGCACCTGGTGCCGGTAAGGGCACTCAGGCCGCCAAGTTGGTGGAGGAGTTCGGCGTCGCCCACATCTCCACCGGTGACATCCTGCGCGCCGCCGTCAAGGCCGGCACCCCCCTGGGCCTGCAGGCCAAATCCTACATGGACGCTGGCGAGCTCGTGCCCGATGAGGTCGTCATCGGTCTGGTCAAGGATCGCCTGACCAAGGATGATGCGCAGAAGGGCTTCATCCTGGATGGCTTCCCCCGCACCACCGTGCAGGCCGTCGCCCTGGATGCCGAGCTTTCCGCCATGGGCAAGGACCTGGACGCCGCTGTGGCCGTCGAGGTCGATCCCGAGGCCATCGTCGCCCGCCTGACCAGCCGTCGCATGTGCCGCGTCTGCGGTTTCATCGGCAGCAAGGCCAACGAGGTCTGCCCCAAGTGCGGCGGCGAGATGTACCAGCGCGCCGACGACAACGAGACCACCGTGCGCAACCGCTTGGATGTGTATGCCAAGGCCACCGCGCCCCTGATCGACTACTATCGCGGCTGCAACCTGCTGGTCGAGATCGATGGCGCCCAGGCCGTCGACGACGTCTATGCCGATGTCAAGAAGGCGCTGAACCTCTAGGCAGATTGAGCCAAGTTAACCTAGGCTGTACAATGAACGGACCCGGTGATACGGGTCCGTTCTCCTGTTAGAGCACAAGGAAGGTAGGCGGTTGTAAGATGAAGCTCAGGAACGAGCTTGGGATCATCCTCAAGACACAAGGTGAGATCGAGGCCATGAAGGAAGCCGGGCGTGTGAGCGCCAAGGCCCTGCGTATGGCGGGCGAGATCGTGCGACCGGGTATCAGCACCTGGGATATCGATGCCTATGCGGAGGAGGTCATCCGCATGGAGGGTGGTATCCCCGGCTTCAAGGGATACGGCGGTTTCCCGGGTACCATCTGCGCCAGCGTCAACTGCCAGGTCGTGCATGGCATTCCCAGCAAGCGCGTCATCCTGAAGGAAGGCGACATCATAAGCATCGATACCGGCGCCATCATCGATGGTTGGTACGGCGACAATGCCTGGACCTTCCCCGTTGGCGAGATCGCGCCGCGCACCAAGCTGCTGCTCGAGACCACCGAGAAGGCCCTGTTCGCCGGTCTGGCCCAGGTCAAGGAAGGGGCCACGCTGGGCGACATCGGCGCCGCCATCCAACAGGTGGCGGAGCGTCCCGGCTTCGGTGTGGTGCGCGAATACGTTGGCCATGGTATCGGCCGTGACATGCATGAGCCGCCCAATGTGCCCAACTACGGCAAGAAGGGCAAGGGCATCAGGCTCGAGGTGGGCATGTGCCTGGCCATCGAGCCCATGGTGAACCAGGGTACCCGCATGGTGCGCCAGATGCCCGACGGTTGGACCGTCGAGACCTTGGACAAGCTGCCCAGCGCACACTTCGAGAAGAGCATCGCACTCACCGCCGACGGCCCCGTGATCCTGACCCAGGAGTAGTACCCTGTGGCCACCCGTATCCTCATAGTGGCCGTGGGCAAGCTGAAGGAGCGCTTCTGGGAGGAAGCGGTCGCGGAGTATTCCAAGCGACTGCGCCCCTATGCCAAGCTGGAGATACGGGAGGTGGCGGACCGCGACCCCGCCAAGTGCGGTGGTGAGCGGGCCGCCATGCAACGGGAGGCCGCGGACATCCTGGCGGCCATCCCGCCCCAAGCCCATTGCATCCTGTTGGCCATCGGTGGCACGCAGCGCAGCAGTCAGGACTTATCCCAACACCTCGATGCTCTTGCGCTGCAGGGTGCAAGCGACTTATGCTTCGTCATTGGGGGTTCCACCGGGGTCGATGAGCAGGTGATGCAGCGTGCTCAGGAGACCCTGAGCTTCGGTCCCATCACCCTGCCGCACAATCTGGCGCGGGTGGTGTTGCTGGAGCAGTTGTACCGGGCGTTCCGCATCTCACGCGGAGAGCCCTACCACAAGTAGCGGGGGATTGCCGTCATGTCGGGCATCTGCGGTTTCATAGGAGCGTTGGACGACCGTCAGCGGGTCATCTCTCGCATGGCCAACGCGCTCATCCACCGTGGTCCCGACGATGGTTTCAGCTTCGATGACGGTGTGGTCTCCGTGGCGTACCGGCATCTGGACACCGACGCCGCACCCTTCCAGCGCGAATCCGTCTGGAGCGAGGATGGCAGTACGCTCATCCTGTTCGATGGACGCATCTACGATCGCGAGTTCCTACGTGGGGAGCTCGTAGCGGCCGGTCATCAGCTTCCCGCCCAGGTGAGCGACGCGCAGCTCGTGCTCCACGGCTTCGAGGAATGGGGCGAGGGAGTGCTGCATCGCCTGCGTGGCATGTGGGCGCTGGCGATCCACGACCTCGAGGAAGGCACGCTGTTCCTGGCGCGCGACCGCTTTGGCATCAAACCCCTGTACTACCTGCAGGCCGGTGGCTGCTTCGCCTACGCGTCTGAGATCAAGAGCCTGCTGCAGTGTCCCGCCTACGAGCGGGCGGTGAACCTGGAAGCCCTGGACCACTACCTCACCTTCCAACATGCCGCGCCCTGGGAGACCTTCTTCGAGGGCATCGACTGCCTGCTTCCCGGGCATTACCTGTGGTACGAAGGCGGGCAAGTGGGCATCACCCGCTATTGGGAGCCGCGCTTCCGCCCCGACCCCCTCATGGAGGAGGAGCTGGCGATAGAGGACGTGAGCCAGGTGCTCGAGGATTCCGTGCGCGTGCATCGCATCTCCAGCGCTCCGTTGGGCTGCCTGCTCTCCAGCGGTGTGGATTCAAGCTACCTGGCCAGCTACTTCCCTGGTCAGCACACCTTCACCGTGGGTTTCGACCAGGGCGAACGCTACGACGAGACCGCCTACGCGCACGACCTTGCCCGTGAGGTAGGCACCATCCAGCACAGCAGGCTCCTGAGTTCGCAGGAGTACTGGGAGGTCCTGCCCAAGGTGGCCTACTACCTGGACCAGCCCCTGGGCGACCCCCGCGTGGCACCGTTGTTCTGCGCCTTCAAACTGGCATCCAAGCATGTGAAGGTGCTGTTCTCCGGTGCGGGTGCGAACGAGATCTTCGGCGGCTACACCATCTACACCGAGCCCGCGTCGCGCCGCCGCTACCAGCAGCTCGTGCCCTACGGTGTGCGCAAGGGTCTGGGCCGTCTCGCCAGCAAGCTGCCCGAGATGCGCGGCCGCGACTTCCTCATAAAGGCGTCCCGCACGGTGATGGACACCTATACCGGTTACGGCTTCGCCTTCGATCTGGACGATAAGCGCCGCTTGCTCAAGGATCCCAGTCTGGCCACGCGTCCACAGTCGCTCACCCAGCCCATCTACCAGCGCGCCAACTGCAGCGATGCCGAGACCATGATGCAGTACTTGGACATCAACCTGTGGCTGGTGGGGGATGTGCTGCACAGCGCCGACCGCATGGCCTCCGCCAACTCCCTGGAGCTGCGTCTGCCGTACCTGGACGACGAGGTCTTCAAGGTGGCCGCCCACATCCCCACGCACCTGCGCGCCAACAGCGAGAGCACCAAGTACGTTCTGCGCATGGTCGCCCAGCAGAGGCTGCCGGAGGGCGTGGCCAACCGCCGCACCCTGGGCCTTCCGGTCCCCCTTGCCGTCTGGTTGCGCAACGAGCGCTACTACGGTCGCGTCAAGCGCGCCTTCCAGAGCGCGGCCGCGCAGCGCTTCTTCAACACCGATGTCCTGATGGCGTACCTGGACGACCATTTCGACGGCAAGCGTGACGAATCCCGCCGAATCTGGACCGTTTACAGTTTCCTTCTCTGGTACCAGCAATTCTTCACCGAATAAACACTTGTGGACTTGATTCGAGTCCTGTAGCATAGCCAAATGCCATTCTGGGACGATTGGCGCGCTTTTTCGCGCTCTCAGAACGGCGGAGGTACCGAACGAGTTTAGGAAGTTGATTTGGCCAAGCAGGAATCAGCAATCGAGCTGGAGGGGACGGTTGTCGAGCCCCTTCCCAATGCCATGTTCCGCGTCGAACTCGAGAATGGGCACATGATCCTGGCCCACATCTCGGGCAAGATGAGGATGCACTACATACGCATCCTTCCAGGCGATAAGGTGACGGTGGAGCTCTCCCCCTACGACCTGACCCGCGGAAGGATCACCTACCGCTTCAAGTAAGCGCCTGGGACTCGTTTGACGGATGGCCCTGGGATAAGGGCATCCTTTTGGTGTCTCCAAAGCACGTTGCACGTAGTACTGGATGGTAAGAAAAGAATCGCCTGCGGCTGGGCGTATGCATAGAGACGCAAGAACACAACCGAAAGGAACTGAACATGAAGGTACATCCTTCGGTCAAGAAGATGTGTGATAAGTGCAAGATTATCCGACGCCACGGCAAGGTCCTCGTGATCTGCGAGAACCCGCGCCACAAGCAGCGTCAGGGCTAGCCGGAAGGAGCACATTTTGGCCCGTATTTCTGGTGTCGACCTCCCGCGCGAGAAGCGCATCGAGATTGGTCTGACCTACATCTATGGCATCGGCCGCACCACGGCCAGCAAGATCCTTGAGGCAACTGGTGTCAATCCTGACATCCGCGTCAAGGACCTCACCGAGGACGAGGTCAATCGTCTTCGTGACTACATCGACAAGAACTACACCATCGAGGGCGATCTGCGCCGCGAGAACTCGCAGAACATCAAGCGCCTCATGGAGATCGGTTGCTATCGCGGTCTCCGTCATCGCAAGGGTCTTCCCTTTCGCGGTCAGCGCACTCATACCAATGCGCGTACTCGTAAGGGCCCCCGTAAGCAGATTGGTGGTAAGAAGAAGTAATGGCTGCTAAGAAACAACAGGTCCGTACTCGCATCAAGCGCTCTGAGCGCAAGAACATCGCCACCGGACAGGCGCATATCAAGAGCACGTTCAACAACACCATCGTGAGCATCACCGACCCCCAGGGCAACGTGATCTCCTGGCAGTCCGCCGGCACCGTGGGTTTCAAGGGCTCCCGTAAGTCCACCCCCTTCGCCGCCCAGCAGGCTGCCGAGGCTGCAGCGAAGACCGCACAGGATCATGGCCTGCGCAAGGTCACGGTCTTCGTGAAGGGCCCCGGCTCCGGTCGTGAGACCGCCGTGCGCGCCCTGCAGGCTGCCGGCCTCGAAGTGGCCAGCATCCAGGATTGCACTCCCATCCCGCACAACGGCTGCCGTCAGCGCAAGCGTCGTCGCGTGTAGCACAGAAAGGTCAAGCATATGGCTCGTTATACCGGGGCGGACTGCAAGCTGTGCCGCCGTGAAGGTTCTAAACTATTCCTCAAGGGCGATCGCTGCTACACCGACAAGTGTGCGGTCGAGCGTCGTCCTTATCCTCCGGGTGAAGCCGGACACAAGCGCGTCAAGGAAGGCGAGTATCGCACTCAGCTGCGTGAGAAGCAGAAGGCCAAGCGCATCTACGGTCTGCTCGAGAAGCAGTTCCACCACTACTATGAGATCGCTTCCCGCCAGGATGGCATCACCGGCGAGAACCTGCTGCGCATCATCGAGACCCGCCTGGACAACATCGTCTACCGTCTTGGCTTCGCCATGTCCCGTGACGAGGCCCGTCAGTCCATCCGCCATGGCCATGTCCTGGTGAATGGCAAGCGTGTCGACATCCCCTCCTATCGCGTCCGCGCCAACGACGTGATCTCCATCGCTCCCAAGGCTTCCGAGCTCCTCGTGATCAAGAGGGCCGTCGTCGCCTCCGAGCGCGTCGAGGTTCCCGGTTGGCTGGAAGTGGACATCGAGAAGCTGCAGGGCACCGTTCTCGCGCTTCCCACTCGCGAGCAGATCGATTCCGACATTCGCGAGCAGCTCATCGTCGAGCTCTACTCCAAGTAGTAATAGAGAAGCACAAGCCAAGGGAGGCTGGTTTATAAATGACAGAATTCATGAAGCCCAAGCTCGAACCCGAGAAGGTCAGCGATACGCTCTCCCGCTATATCGTTGAACCCCTCGAGCGCGGCTACGGCTACACCCTGGGCAACTGCATGCGTCGCGTCCTCCTTTCCTCTCTTGATGGTGCCGCCGCAACGGCCATCAAGATCGAGGGCGTGCAGCATGAGTTCACCACCGCCCCCGGCATCGTCGAGGATGTCACCGACATCGTCCTGAACGTCAAGGGTCTCGTCTTCTCCTCCATGGGTACCGGCGAGGAAGCCGTCGCCACCATCATGGCCGTCGGCCCCTGCGTGGTTACCGGTGCGGACCTGAACGTGCCCGCCGAATTCCAGCTCATCAACCCCGAGCAGGTGATCGCCACCCTTTCCGAGGGCGCCAAGCTCGAGATGTCCATGCGCATCGGCGTGGGTCGCGGCTATGTCTCCGCCGACCGCAACAAGCGCAGCGATGATCCCATCGGCATCATCCATGTGGATTCGCTGTTCTCGCCCGTGCGTCGTTGCACCATGGCAGTGGAAGACTGCCGCGTTGGCCAGCGCACCGACTACGACCGTCTGGTCCTGGAAGTCGAGACCGACGGCTCCATCACCCCCGATGATGCGATCTACCAGGCTGCGAACATCATCAACCAGCACATGAACGCCTTCCTGCTGCGCAGCGACGAGCAGGATCCCGCTGATGTTCCCAGCATCTTCGCACCCGAGGGTCCGGCCACCAACACCGAACTCGAGAAGCAGGTTGAGGATCTGGACCTCTCCGTCCGTTCCTACAACTGCCTCAAGCGTGCGGGTATCCACTCCGTGCGTCAGCTGGTCGAGTTCTCCGAGAACGATCTGCTCAACATTCGCAATTTCGGCGCCAAGTCGATCGAAGAGGTCAAGGACAAGCTTCAGTCGATGGGCCTGAATCTCAAGCAATAGTAGGAGAAACTGATGAGACACTACAAGAAGGGTCGTAAGCTGGGAACCGACGCCAGCCACACCAAGGCCATGAAGAAGAGCCTCGTGGGCGCTCTGCTGGCGAACGACCGCATCAAGACCACCGAAACCCGCGCCAAGGAGATCCGTGGCGACGTCGACCGTGTCATCACCTGGGCCAAGAAGGGCGACATCCACTCCCGTCGTCTCGCCATCGCCGCCGTTGGTGACAAGGAGATCGTCCGCGAGGTCTTCGAGAAGGTCGCGCAGGGTATGTTCCAGGATCGTCCTGGCGGATACACCCGCATCATGAAGCTCGGTCCCCGTCTGGGTGACAAGGCTCCCATGGTCATCATGGAGCTCGTGACCGAGCCCGTGAAGAAGGCCGCCCCCGCTCCCGCTCCCAAGGAGACCCGCGCCAGCCGTCGTGCCGCCAAGAAGGCCGAGGCCACCACTGTCGCCGAGGAAGTCGCCGATGACGATGTCATCGAGGTCGCTGCCGATGAGGCCCAGGCTATCGCCGAGGAGGCCGTCGAGGCTGTCGCCGAGGCTGCGGAGGATGCCATCGAGGTCGTCGAGAAGGCCGTCGAGGAAGCTCCCGCCGAGTAAGGCGCGATCACGGACCGTTGCCGCGCTGCGACACCGGTCCGCACACATGATATGACGATGAGCGAGGGTCTGCGCGAGCAGGCCCTCGCTGTATACTTAGACGATGCTTGGATTCCACGACATAACACTGCGCTACCCCAAGTCCACGCGGCCCGCGCTGGAGCATGTCTCGCTGTCCCTGGAAAGGGGCGAGCTCGTGGTGCTGCTGGGTGCCAACGGGAGT
This sequence comes from Coriobacteriales bacterium, assembly GCA_017434185.1. Classification (GTDB taxonomy): domain Bacteria; phylum Actinomycetota; class Coriobacteriia; order Coriobacteriales; family RUG844; genus RGIG2431. The sequence goes on along the minus strand of JAFRFV010000122.1, from coordinate 9,829 downwards.
GGCAAGTCCACGCTGGCGCGGCTCGCCAATGCGATGCTGCTTCCCAGCTCAGGGCAGGTGCTGGTGGATGGGTTGGAGATGTGCCGTGAGAACCTGACGCTCATCCGCCGCAAGGTGGCGGTGGTGGCGCAGGACCCCGATGTGCAGATCGTCTCCTCTTCTGTCCTGGATGAACTCGCCTTCGGGCCCGAGAACCTGGGACTCCCGCGCGAAGAGATCCTGCGTCGCTGCAAGGCCGCTGCCGCTGCCCTGGGCCTTGAAGGCATGGAAGAGCGTGATCCCAACACGCTCTCCGGTGGTGAGCGCCAGCGTTTGGTGATCGCCAGCGCGCTTGCCATGGAGCCCGACTACTTCGTGTTCGACGAGCCCTGTTCCATGCTCGACGCCCAGGGTTGCGCCGAGGTGCGCGCCGCCATCGAGCGCCTGCATGCGGCGGGGCATGGCATCCTGCATATAACGCACGACCTGGAGGATTGCCTCGCCGCGGACCGTGTGATGCTGCTCGACCAGGGACATGTCGTGTTCGAGGGAAGCCCCGACGATCTTCTGGATAAGAACCTCGACCTGTTGGATGGACTGGGCTTCCTGCTGCCACCCATGCTCGATCTGCGCCATGAGCTGCTCGAACATGGTGTCGAGCTTCCCGTCCGCGATGCCGGCCATCGCGCTCTCGCCGCCGCCGTGCTGCGCTGGCGCGAGCGGGAAGGGGAGGGGGTGGCTCGGTCATGAGCCTCGTCCTCGATCATGTGACGTATCGCTATCCCAGCTCGGCTGAGAGCGCCGGTGCGCTCGCCGTGCGTGATGCGTGTCTGGAACTGGAGCCCGGTAGCATCACGCTCATCTGTGGCGTCACCGGAAGCGGCAAGTCGACACTGCTTCGTTTGGCCGCGGGCCTCGTGACGCCCGATGAAGGATCCGTGCAGGTGGATGGCGAACCGGTGAAGCCCGCCATGGTGGGCATGGTGTTCCAGCGTCCGGAGTCGCAGCTCTTCGCCGATACCGTGCGCCAGGATGTCGCCTTCGGTCCGCGCAATCTGGGGATGCCGCAGGAGGACGCCCTCACCTTGGCCGATGACATGCTGCGTAGCGTGGGCCTGGATCCGGCGGAGCTTGGCGAGCGCTCCCCATTCGCCCTGAGCGGCGGCCAGGCGCGCCGTGTGGCCATCGCAGGCGTCTTGGCACTGCAGAGGCGCTACCTGCTCTTCGACGAGCCCACAGCGGGTCTGGATGGCGCGGGGAAGCGTTTCATGCGTGAGCTGTTCGCGCGTTTGCGGGCCGATGGCATCGCGATCGCCGTGGTGTCGCATGATCTGGACTTCATGCTCCCGCTGGTCGACCGCGTGGCGCTCATGCGCGCGGGCCGCGTGGTCTGGCAAGGCGATGCGGCCGGACTCGTGGGCGATCCGTACCTCTTCTCGCGTGCCGGCCTGCGGGTGCCCTCGCTTCTGGCATTCCAGCAGGATCTGGGCTGCATGGACGGCGGCCTGAGCTTGGATGTGCATCGTGTCGCCCATTGGGCGCTCGATGGCTTCGACGCCGCCGGCCCCTTGGGCCACGTCCATTCCCATGGCTGTGGGGACGGTGAGGACTGATGGCCTTCCAGGTGCCCTTCGGTCAATACGTCGCCCGGGAAAGCGCATTGCATCGCATGGATGCGCGGGCCAAACTGGCGCTGCTCGCGACCTATATCTTCGCGCTGTTCGCCTTCAAGAGCTGGTATGCGATGGCGGCGCTCGTCGCGCTCATGCTGCTCGCCTACGGGCTGGGACATATCAAGGCGAGTCTCGCGGCGCGTGCTCTCAAACCGCTCATCCTCATCTTATTGTTTACCATATTGGTCAATGGTCTGACCTTCCGAGCGGATTCCATCCCGGGGGCCGTGGCGCTTATCCGCAACTTCGGCATCAAGCCCGATGGCATGCTGCTGGGCTGCTTCTATGCCCTGCGCATCTGCCTGCTCATCTTCGCCACCTCGCTGCTCACCTTCACCACCAAGCCCGTCGCCCTGACCGATGCCCTCACGTCCATCCTGGGACCGCTGCGTGTCCTGCATGTGCCGGTCGACGACATGGCGACCATGTTCAGCATCGTGCTGCGGTTCATCCCCATCACCGCGGCCCAGATCGACCAGGTGATGACCGCGCAGCGCGCCCGCGGCGCCAACTTCGATGACGGTCCGCTCATGCAGCGCCTGCGTGCACTCGTGCCGGTGCTCGTGCCGGTCTTCGTGGGTTTGTTCCGCAGGGCGGACGATCTGGCTTGCGCGATGGAGAGCCGCTGCTACACTGGGCAGGGGCGCACGCGCCTGAACGTTCCCGTGATGCGTCCGGTGGATAAGCTCGTCTGTGCCCTGTGTTTGCTCGCGTGCGCAGCGCTTATCACCATGCTGATCCTGCGCTGAGTCGCCTGGAAGGAGGTTCCGTATGTCCACGTTGGCCATGACCGTCGCCTATGATGGTGCCCCCTTCTGCGGGTTCGCCCGCCAGCCGGGTCAGCTCACCGTGCAGGGCGAGTTGGAGCGTGCATTGGGAACCCTCTTCGCGCGGGAAGTGCCCACCGTCTGCGCTGGTCGCACCGATGCCGGCGTGCATGCCCTGGGGCAGGTCGTGAGCTTCGAACTCGAGGAGGGCGAGCTCGAGGGACGCTCGCTCGCCAAGCTGCAGCGCTCACTCAACGCGCTCACGCACGACGGCATCAGCGTGCGCAGCCTGCGCGTCGTGCCCGATGGTTTCAGCGCACGCTTCGATGCCAAGTGGCGCGAGTACCGTTATCGCCTGGTCGTGGGACAGGAACCGCCGGTCTTCCTTGCGCCCTACGCGTGGTGGCTGCGTTGCGACACGCTCGACGTGGACGCGATGCGTGAGGCTGCTGCGTGTCTGATCGGTGAACATGATTTCAAGTCCTTCTGCTTGGCGGTGAGTGCGGTGGATAAGTCCACCTGCCGCAACGTGATGGCGGTCGACATCTTCGAGGAGGAGCAGCTGGGCGAGCGCTGCCTGGTCGTGCGCGTGGTGGGCAACGCCTTCCTGCACTCCATGGTGCGCACCATCGTCGGCTCGCTCGTGGATGTGGGCTGCGGGCGCCGCGAGCCCGCTTGGATGCAAGAGGTGCTCGATGCCTGCGATCGCCGCGCCGCCGGGCAATGCGCCCCCGCGCAGGGTCTCACCTTCTGGCGCGTGGAGTACTGAGTCCATCCCCGCATTCTCCGCTCACGAGAAATTGCAGATGATTCCGCTTGTGCGTATTGCGCGCGGCGCGCGCTCCCGCTAAGATGGACGGGTTCTTTAGAGCCCCGTGAAACTCTGTTAGAACTGTATATAGATGTTGGAGGAAATGAACGTGAGTACCTATTACGCCAAGCCCGGTGAGGTGCAGCAGGAGTGGCTGCTCATCGACGCAACCGGCCTTTCCCTGGGCCGTCTTGCCAGCAAGTGCGCCACCATCCTCAAGGGTAAGCACAAGCCGCAGTACACGCCCCATGTGGACACTGGTGACTACATCATCGTCATCAATGCCGACAAGATCAAGCTGACGGGTACCAAGGCTACCAGCAAGACCTATTATCGTCATTCCGCTTATACGGGCGGCCTGCATGCCGAGACCTTCAAGGAGGCCATGGCCAAGCACCCCGAGCGTGTGGTCGAGCACGCCGTCAAGGGTATGCTTCCCAAGAACACCCTGGGTCGCGCCATGGGCATGAAGCTCAAGGTGTATGCCGGTCCTGAGCATCCCCACGCTGCTCAGAAGCCCCGCGAGATCAAGCTGGAGGAGGATAACTAATGGCCAAGTCCAATAACGACGCTATCTACTGCGGCACCGGTCGTCGTAAGAACGCCGTCGCCCGCGTCCGCCTGATCCCCGGTTCGGGCAAGGTCACCATCAACGGTCGTGAGGGCAAGGAGTACTTCGGTCGCGAGGCTCTGCTCAACTTCGCGCTGACTCCCTTCAAGGTCACCGACACCGTCGATCACTTCGATGTCATCGCTCGTCTCGATGGCGGCGGAGTCTCCGGTCAGGCTGGTGCCCTTCGTCACGGTATCGCCCGCGCCCTGCTCGTTGCCGGCGACTATCGCGCCGAGCTCAAGAAGGCCGGTTACCTCACCCGTGATCCCCGTATGGTCGAGCGCAAGAAGTACGGTCTGAAGAAGGCCCGCAAGCGCCCGCAGTTCAGCAAGCGTTAATCGCGAGCTACTGCGAATCGAAAGAAGAGCCCCGCTTGTCCAGAAGCGGGGCTCTTCTTTTGTGCCGCTTTATTCTGATAATATCCATGCTTGGAGATTTTCCCTTTCGATAATCTCCACATACGGAGATTTTCGAAGTATACTACGGATGATGACTGCATCAGGGGAAGGAGACCCATGCTCGAGCGAAAGATCCAAGCGCAGCTTGACACTTGGAAAGCGACAACGGGGAGGAAGAGTCTCGTTGTCCACGGAGCGCGTCAAGTAGGCAAGACATTCGCTATCGAACGCTTCGGGAAGGAGCGCTATCAGGAGCTCCTCACCATCAATTTCAAGGAGACACCCAGCGCTGCGGGCATTTTCCGTGGAGACCTCACGGTCGATGCCATGGTTACCGCCTTGCGTTTCCGCTACCCGCATCTTGCCATCGCGCCGGGACGCACACTGCTCTTTCTCGACGAGATCCAGGAGTGCCCGGAGGCCATCACGTCGCTCAAGTTCTGGACGCTGGACGGACGCTATGACGTCATCGCGTCAGGGTCCATGCTGGGTATCGACTACCAGCGCCCCAGTTCGTACCCCGTCGGCTATCTCGACTATCTTACGCTCAAGGGCCTTGATTTCGAGGAGTTCCTCTGGGCGCAGGGATTCGGCGCGGATCTCATCGCTTCGATAAGGCAGTGCTTCGAAAGGTGCGAGCCCGTGCCACCTGCAGTGCATGAGAGCCTCATGGCGCAGTTCCGTATCTTCTGCGCGTTGGGCGGGATGCCCGAGGTCATCCAGACCTATGAGGACACGAAGGACGTCCGTGCAGCAGATGCAGTCCAGCGAGCGCTGCTTCAGGGTTACCTGTACGATATCGCGCACTACGCGAACGCTCAGGAGAAGATCAAGGCGGAGCGCTGCTTCCTCTCGATCGCTGGGCAGCTGCTGGCTAAGGAGAACCACAAGTTCCAATACAAGCTCCTCGAGAAGGGCGGCAAGGCGGCGAAGTACTATTCCAGCGTCGACTGGTTGACACGCGCGGATATCGCCATGACCAGTACGACCGTCAGCGCGGCGGCCTACGACTTGACCGACTATGAGATCGAGGGGAACTTCAGGCTCTATTGCAGCGATCTGTCGCTGCTTCTTGCCATGCGGGACTTCGGACTCAAACAGGCGATCGTCGAAGACAGCCTTTCCGGCAACACGAGGGGCGGCCTGTATGAGAGCTTCATCGCTGACGCATTGCACAAGAGCGGGCACGTTCTGCACTTCCAGCGTAACGAATCCACGAAGCGTGAGCTGGACTTCCTCGTGCAACGGGATGGTCGCGTCATTCCCGTTGAGGTCAAGTCAGGGCGCTCGGCAACCAATTCGCTCAGCGCTCTCATGAGAGGAGATCAACGAATCGATCTCGCGTACAAGGTCGCCGATGCGAATGTAGGGAAGGGCGAGAATGGTGTGATCACCATCCCCCATTACATGGCCATGTACATCTAGGATAAGCGCAGCGTCCTGTGCACAGTCTCAGTTGCAATCGCAGCAGTTATCGCTTCTGCACGATGTTGTCCGGGTCCTTGAAGATGTGGTTGGCGGGTACGAAGCCGCGCACACGGGACAGCGGATAGACGGTGCAGCCCTTGCCCACCACGCTGCCGGGATTCAGCACGCTGTTGCAACCCACCTCGACGCCGTCGCCCAGCATGGCGCCGAACTTCTTGATGCCGGTCTCGATGGCCTCACCATCGGCCGCCTTGACCACCACGAGGGTGCGATCGCTCTTGAGGTTGCTGGTGATGGCGCCGGCGCCCATGTGCGCGCCGCGGCCCAGGATGGAATCGCCCACGTAGTTGAAGTGCGGCACCTGCGCCTTGTCGAAGAGGATGCAGTTCTTGAGCTCCACGCTGTTGCCCACCACGGCGCCCTTGCCCACGATGGCGCTGCCACGTACGAAGGCGCAATGACGCACTTCGGCCCCGTGATCCACGATCAGGGGAGCACCCAGGTAGGCGCTCTCGAAGACCTTGGCGTCCTTCGCGATCCAGACACCCTCCTTCACCTGGTCGAACTCATCATGGGGCAGGGTGGGACCCAACTCCAGGATGAACTCCTTGATATGCGCCAGGGCCTCCCAGGGGTACTCGAAACGCTCCAGCAGGGGAGCGGCGATGGTGTTGGACAGATCGTAGAGATCGGCGATGCGTACGTCCATTTCGACTCCTTCTCTCGCGGCGGCGTCAGCAGCGGCGTCTAGGCGATCACGTGGCCCTTCTCCTTCATGACCGCGATGATGGCGTCCACCTGCTCCTCGCAGGCCTCGTGTGTGGAGGCTTCCGCCATGACGCGGATGAGCAGTTCGGTGCCGCTGGGGCGCACCAGCGTGCGGCCGTCGCCTTCGAGCGCCGCATCGGCGGCAGCGATGGCGGCCTGCACGTCGGGGTCTGCCATGGTGCCTTCCTTGCTGTCGACGCGCACGTTCTTCAGGACCTGCGGGAACATGCGCATGGGAGCGGCCAGCTCGGTCAGGCTCTTGCCGCTGGCGATGACCGCCTTCATGATCTGGATGCTGGTGAGCATGCCGTCGCCGGTGGTGGCGAACTCACGGAAGATGATATGGCCGCTCTGCTCGCCGCCTATCATGTGGTCCTCGTTGGCCATGCACTCGTAGACGTACTTATCGCCCACCTTGGTGGCACGATGCCCGATGCCCGCGGCGTCGAGCGCCTTGAACAGGCCGATGTTGCTCATGACGGTGGCCACGACGGTGTTGCTGGTCAGGCGGCCGGTCTCCTTCATGTGGATGGCGGACAGGTACATGAGCTGGTCACCGTTGACCACGTTGCCCGCGGCATCCACGGCCAGGCAGCGGTCGGCGTCGCCATCGAAGGCGAAGCCCAGGTCGCAGCCCTTATCCACAACGAACTGCTGCAGGGCGCCCATGTGGGTGGAACCGCAGTTGACGTTGATGTTCAGGCCGTCGGGTTCTGCGGAGAGCACCTGCACGTTTGCGCCCAGCTTGCGGTAGATGTATTCGGCCCAGCCGCTCGCGCTGCCGTTGGCGCAGTCGAGCGCCACCTTGCAGCCCGCGAAGGGGGCGGCGGCGGTCGCACCCGCGGGCTCGGCAGCCAGGCTCACCAGGAACTCGGCGTACTCGCGGGTGGCATGGGAATAGGGAACGGTGACGCCGATCGCGGCACCCTTCATATGGGGCAGCTCGTCGGTCTTGGCGTCCAGGAAGTCCTCGATGGTCTTCTCGACGGCCGCCTCGAGCTTCTCGCCGTTGTTGTTCAGCACCTTGATGCCGTTGTCCTGGTAGGGGTTGTGGCTGGCGCTGATCATGACGCCGAAGTCGAAGTCGACCAGGTTGCTGCGGGTCACGAACGCCACGCCGGGGGTGGTGATCACGCCCAGCAGATAGGCATCGCTGCCGCTCGCGGTGATACCGGCCGCCAGAGCCTGCTCGAGCATGCAGCCGCTGCGACGGGTGTCACGGCCGATCACGATGGCGCCGCGGCCATCGGCGGCCTTCTCGCATGCCAGCTTGCCCAGGATGCGACCGATCTTGAACGCATGCTCCACGGTAAGGGCAACGCCCGCCTCGCCGCGGAATCCGTCGGTGCCGAAGTACTTTCCCATGTCCGTTCCTTTCATAGTGAGAGGCCGCCTCACGCTGAGACGGCCTCATGCTTGCCTGGGTGCTTAGAGCTTGCTGGCAGCGCCCTCGTCCAGGAACACCACCACGTCCGGATGCAGCTGCAGGACGGAAGCGGGGCAGTCCGGGGTGACCGGGCCCTTGATGGTGGCGCGGATGGCGTCGGCCTTGTTCTCGCCCAGCGCGATGAGCATGATCTTGCGGGCGTTCATGACGGTCTTGATGCCCATGGTCGCGGCGTGGGTGGGAACCTCGTCGATGCTGGCGAAGAAGCGCTTGTTGGCCTCGCGGGTGGACTCGGTCAGGGTCACCACGTGGGTGAGGCTCTCCAGCGGGGTGCCAGGCTCGTTAAAGCCGATGTGGCCGTTGATACCGATGCCCAGCAGCTGCATGTCCACACCACCGGCGGCCTTGATGGCCTCATCGTAGCCGGCCAGGGCCTCATCGCTCACGTCCAGGCCGGAGGGCACATGGGTGCGGGCCAGGTCGATGTCGATGTGGTTGAACAGGTTGTGCTCCATGAAGTAGCGGTAGCTCTGGTCGTGCTCGGGGGAGAGACCCACGTACTCATCCAGGTTGAAGCTGGTGACGTCCTTGAAGCTGATCTCGCCGGCCTTGTTCAGGCGAACGAGCTCGGCATACAGGTCCAAGGGGGTGGAACCGGTGGCGAAGCCCAGGATGGCGTTGGGCTTGGCAGCCAGGATCTCCTGATAGATGGCGGCTGCACGCTTGGCTATGTTCTGTGGTGTGTCTACGATGATCTGCATGGTGCCTTCTCTCCTCACTGCCTTCGTACAGGACGCGCCGGTATCCGCGTTTGTCCTGTACACGTAATCCGAATGACAGAATTCTACTTTTTCATCGGCCGCACGCAAGGTTTCCCATACAATCGACAAACTGGGAATCCGCCATGCTGGTAGAATGTGAAGGTCATGGTGGATAAGCGCGTCAAGAGGGCGCTATGGAGGGCATCGGAGCAGGAGGTTGCGGGCCCATGGCGGTAGCAGGTCTGGGAGTTGACATCGTCGAGATCGATCGCATGGAACGCGTGCTGCAGAAGACGCCGCGCGTGAAGGAACGTGCGTTCTCCGCCGCCGAGCGCGAGTACTGCGATTCGAAGGCGCGCCCCCAGGTGCACTACGCTCTGCGCTTCGCCGCCAAGGAGGCGGTGCTCAAGGCGCTGGGCACCGGTTTCCGCAACATGCGCTTCACCGATGTCGAGGTCGGCCTGGATGCGGCGGGCAAGCCGTATCCCATCCTGCATGGAGAGGCGGAGCGCGTGGCCAAGGAGGCGGGCATCGTCGAGATGCATCTCTCGCTCTCGTACACCCACAACGTGGCCGTGGCCAATGCGGTCGCGGTGACCCAGGGAAGCAAGCCGGCGCCGCCGGATTCCGTCAAGACCCAGAAGGAGCAGCTCGCGGAGGCCTTCAAGGAAGCCCGCGCGCTGCTCGATGAGCTCGATGAAGCCGACACCAAGGCGCTCGCCGACGTGGACGGTGGTGAGGAAGCCCCATGGTAGAGCTGCGTGAGCTGCTGCCCTGGCCCGCAGCCGACGCCAACAAATACAGCAGGGGGAAGCTGCTGGTGGTGGGCGGGAGCACCCGCTACCCCGGCGCGGCGATCCTTGCCGCGAAGGCGGCCGCCAGGAGCGGTGCCGGCTATGTGACGCTGGCCGTTCCGGAAGACATCGCGCAGGTGGCGCAGAGTCATCTGCTCACCGTGCCGGTGATGGCATGCGACAGCGAGGACGGCGTCTTCAGCGAGGACGCCGCATTGCAGCTGTTGGCGGCGTGCGGACGCTGCGACGCGGTGCTGATGGGCCCCGGTCTCACCCGCGAAGCCGCGTCGCTGGGCGGTCTGCTCGAACTCTTCGTGCTGGGTTGCGAGGCACCGCTGCTGTTGGACGCCGACGCGCTGGCGCTGGCCGCCACGCCGGAGATGGCCGCGCTGTTGCGCGAGCGCGCAGCCGGCGGCTGGACGACCGTCATGACGCCCCACGACGGCGAGG